>RGDT01000244.1 GCA_009918525.1 Planctomycetia bacterium | reverse complement strand
ATTGAACCTTGCTTAGGTGCCTATCGTTTAGCGAGGGGTAGTCTTCGCAGAATAGACCAGCCCGTACGCCTTTCAGTCCATACTTGGCATGATACTTCATCAGCCAATATACCATTTAACCGATTATTGTACAAAGATACCATCCATTGTAGGCCTTTGATTTGGTATTCTTTCAAGCCGGAGTTGATGTTTTGGTGGTTGATTCCGCTCACGGGCATTCGGCCAACGTCATCGAGACGGTGATCGAAATTAAAAAGCGCTACGAAATTGACGTAATTGCAGGTAACTTGGCGACCGAAGAAGGTGGCCGAGCACTGCTCAAAGCGGGGGCGGATGCGGTAAAGGTGGGTATCGGGCCTGGCTCGATTTGCACGACGCGAGTCGTGTCGGGGGTGGGTGTACCACAGATTACCGCTATTTACGAAGCTGCCAAGGGCGTGAACGGAAAAATTCCGATCATTGCTGACGGCGGAATCCGTTATTCAGGGGACATCTCCAAGGCTATAGCTGCGGGTGCACATAGCGTAATGCTGGGTAGCCTGTTGGCAGGGTTGGCGGAGAGTCCCGGTCAGACGATCATCTATAAGGGACGCACCTTCAAGACATATCGTGGCATGGGCTCTCTCGGAGCTATGATGGCCGGCTCGAAGGACCGCTACCGTCAAGAAGGCGGAGCAGGTCGCGATAAGCTGGTACCGGAAGGCGTCGAGGGCCGGGTTCCGTACAAAGGTCCTTTGGCTCCGTTCATCTATCAATTGGTGGGTGGATTACGAGCAGGAATGGGATACTGCGGAACGCGGAATATCGAGGAACTTCGCACCCGGACGCGCTTTATTCAGGTAAGCGCGGCGAGCGTGCAGGAGAGTCACCCTCATGACATTGCTATCACGCAGGAAGCTCCCAATTACACTTCCCGGGCTGACGCCTCGGGTCAAGACTTGGGTTAGTCTGGCCCTTATTTTCTGGGCCGCTTTCGCCCCGGCTCAGACACCGTTAGCCATCCTGGGAGGGCAGGGGAAACCCACTTTTGCCCCACAACTTCCCCAAACCCCTTCTTTATCCGTTGGGATGGGTAAGACGATCATGCCGGTCCGCTATCAGCCGGGTAATCCATCTGGAACCGGTGAAGCGTCCACGGAGATTATCAGTATTCAACTGGAGCCTCCCGGCATCGGCCGGTTGTCGCAACTGGACAGCGATGAAAAGCTCCAGGAGCGAATTCGTCAGCAAAATTCGACTGAGAAACACGTATTTCCTGATCCCCCCATTTTGTCGCGGGACCAATACGTAGGTCGTGGTTCGCTCTGGCAGAAACGTCAAATGACGGTCGAGCCGAATTTTGTTTGTTACGGGAAGCTGCAATCGTTCTTTGAAGAGCCAAACTCCGAACGGTATGGGTGGGATCTCGGCCCGTTGTCGATACCGGTGCAGTTGGCCCACTTCGGGGTGGACACCGCCCTACTCCCAATGCGTGTGATGACGGATCCATGGCGTATGCACGAATGCAGTACTGGACATTGCCTTCCGGGTGACCCTGTGCCATACGCTATCTACCCCAACGAATTGACCGTTACCAATAGCGCCGCTCAATTGGCAGTCATTGCCGCCCTGATCGTTATTTTCCCTTAAACGGTGAGCCTATTTTGGGGCATGTGGTAATCCTTCAACTTGATTCGCGCGGTTGCGATGTCAAACTTTAACTTGACACGTTATCGCGCGAACGCTATCTCCTTCCACCATTCGGAAGAGGCGAACGAACATGAAAAGCCGAATCGTGCGTTCTCTGGTGCTGGGCCTTGGAGCTTCGGCGGGATTGCTCCCTTCCATCGGATGCACTCACACCCAAGTTGGTACGGGAGTGGGAGCCGGGGTAGGAGCAGTGGTTGGTTCTGCCCTTGCGGGAAGGGGTAAAGGTACTCAAGGTGCTTTGATTGGTGCCGGAGTTGGTGCCATTGCCGGCGGATTAGCCGGTGCATCGGAAGACAAAGCGGAACGGCGAGCTATCGCCGCCCAGCAAGCTCGGATGTTAAGCGTCAACGAAGTTATCTCGCTGACGCAGAGCGGTACTTCTCCCGATGTGATCATCAATCAGATACGAACGACAAACAGTGTATATACCCTAACTGCTCACGATTTAATGACGCTTCAAAATAGCGGAGTGTCGGCAGCCGTGATTCGCGAGATGCAGGATTCGGGAAGGCGTCGCGCGATGCCTGTGGTGATTCAAGAACCCCCTCCAGTCGTCTACGTCCAACCTGCGCCACCGCCTCCGGCTTTTGGCGTAGGGGTGATGATTCGGCGTTGAAATTGGAGAAGTGGCCGCCCGGTGCATCCTGGGGGGACTTGAAGACTCCCACTTGCCCCGTTGAGGCTTATGAGCCGTCGCGTAATCAGAGCCGGAAGTGTTAGTGACGGCGTGTTCTATAACGCCGTCGCTAACACTTCCGCCTCTGACTCGGTTGAAACAAGTCAGTATTGGCAGGCTTACTTTGCTTTTACGTCATAGCAGTGGACCGTCGAGTCTTCACGGAGGTAGAGTTTTCCTCCGATCACAACCGGATGTGCCCAGCTCTCTGAGCGACCGCTTCCCGGTACCTTGAAACTTCCCTTCTCTTCGTAACCTTTATCGGTGGCCGGGACCAATGCCATAACGCCATTTTGATAGTGGACGTACAAGTAGCCGTCGGCATAAGCCAAGGCTGCCGAGCTGGAACCAGTGCCGCGAGTTTTGCCTTTTACGTCGTTACGCCGCCACTTGATTTCTCCGGTCTTCCAGTCGGCGCAATAGAGATTGCCGCTCATATCCTGATCGCTGAAGACCAGATCACCCAACACAACGACGCCTCCCAGTCGGTTACCAATGCTACCCTTTTCGTAAATCGGCTCGACGGTAAATTTACCGTCGGCTGACTTCAACTCGATCAATGACATCGGCTTGCCATAGCCGGCCGTTGTGAACACCTTGTCGCCCAAAGGCACCGGCGAGGGGATGTTGGCTGTGTTTCCGGCAAACTTGGAGTAGGTCCATAATAATTTGCCGTCCTTCGCATCGACGCCAACCGTACCCGCTCCAATCAGCGTGACGTACTGCTTGACGCCGCCGGCATTGCCGATGACGATAGAGGCATAACCCGCTGTGCCCCCGGCGGCGGATTTCCAGATTTCTTTGCCAGTCTTCTTGTCAAAGCAAACGATAGTCGCGTCTTTGCCACCAGGAGTACACACAAGGCGATCGCCGTCGATGAGCGGCGATTCCGAAAACTGCCAGCCACCCGACGCACCTTTGTAGTCTTTCTTAAAGCTCTTACGCCACTTTTCTTCGCCCTTGTCGGCTGTGACGCAAACAAGATCACCAGCGGAGCCGATACCGTAAACAAGGCCGTCGTCATAGGTCGGGGTGCAGCGCGAGCCTTTGTACGACTCGCTGCCACCAATTCCTACTTCGGCCTTCCAGATCGGTTCGCCGCCTTTGACCGCGTCAATGGCATAAATCCAGGTTTTGCCGTCGGCTGTTCCCATGGTGAACACTTTACCGGCCGCCACGGTGACAGAGGCATAGCCCTTGCCCACGCCTTCTGACGACCAGAGGAGCTTGGGGCCTCCCTCAGGCCACTCCTTGAGTAAGCCGGTGTCGGGGCTGATGTTATCACGTTTGGGGCCGCGGAAGGTCGGCCAACTCGGTTCGTTGGGGTTGGGATCAGCGGCGCAGACGATGGATACGGCAAGCAACGCCGCGAGGCAGAAGCGGAACATAAGGAAAGGCTCTCCGGGGTGGGATGGTTTGCGGGGACAAAGAACAGTTTATCGCGCCTGGCAAGAAACGGGAACAACGACGTGGCGTTATCAGAGCCGAATGCGTTGGCGACGGCGTGTTCTAAAACGCTGTCGCTAACGCATCCGGCTCTGACGATCAGAGCGTTTAATTGGCTTTGAGATCGTGGCAATACAGTTTGTCATCTTCACGGATGAACAACTTGCCGTCAATAACTACGGGATGGGCCCAACTAGATCGGCCACTCGGCGGGATTTGAAAGCTACCTACTTCCTTGTAGCCGTCGGCCGTCGCGGGCACCAGCGACATCACACCGTTGGTGTAGCGGATATAGAGGTGACCATCGGCGTAAGTCAGCGACGCTGAACCGCGGCCCTTGGTGGTTTTCTTCTTCCACGAATCCAAAACTTCGCCCGTCTTCCACTTGGCGCAATAGACTTGTCCGTTGGAGTCCGTGTCTGCAAAAACGAGATCACCGACAATGACCGCGCCGCCATGTTTATTCTTCATAGCGGTGTTGTAGTATTCTTCTTTCACATCGAAGGTGCCGTCGTCTTTCTTGGAGAGTGTTAACAACGCAGCCGCCTTACCATAGCCTGCGAGGGTGAAGACCTGATCGCCCTTGACAATCGGAGTGGGGATGTTAGCGGTATTGGGAGAAAGCTTTGAATATTGCCACAACAATTTACCAGTCTTAGCATCAACACCGACGGTCCCACCGGCCAACAGCGTGACATATTGCTTCACATTACCTGCGTTACCAATTACGATGGAAGAATAACCGGCTTGGCCGCCGATAGAGGATTTCCAGACGAGGTTACCGGTCTTTTTGTCGAGGCAGACAATGGTTGCATCCTTGCCGCCAGGGGTAGCGAGAAGATTATCCCCGTCCACGAGCGGAGATTCGGAGTATTCCCAGCTACCGTGGGTGCCGCCGAAATCTGTCTTGAAATTTTTCTTCCAAGCGACCGAGCCGTCTTCGACCTTCAGTGCCACTAAGTCGCCCTGCGGGCCGACGGAATAGACCAGACTGCCATCGACCGTCGGGGTCGAGCGAGAGCCGCGCCAGTCCTTGTTTTTTTGCCGACATTCGCCGCCAATGGCCGTCTTCCAGAGCTTTTTGCCGGTCTTGCGATCCAAGGCAATGACGTGTGCTTTGCCGTCATTGTCGCCCATCGTGAAGATACGCGGCCCGGCAACGGACACGGACGAATAACCGATGCCACAGTCTTCACCGGTCCAAAGTAGTTTCGGCGTTTCTTTCCATTCTTTGAGTAAGCTCTTGTCGGGGCTGAGATTGTCGCGATTAGGACCGCGGAACGTCGCCCAGTCAGAGCTGGTTGAATCCGTTTCGGCTGCTGTCAGAAGCGAAGCAGCAATCAGGGCGGCGAGTGACACACGAACCATAGTTACTCTTCTCCGGTGTGATATCAGCAGGTAGGAAGGCTTCATCATAATCCAAACACTTCTTTCAAACACGCCAACGCTTCTTCTCCTCGTTGACGTTCAACAACCACGCTCAGACGTACTTCGCTGGTGTTGATCATTGCAATGTTGATACCCCGTGAGGCGAGGGCACCGAACATCTTTCGGGCAACTCCAGTGTGGGTTCGCATTCCCACACCGCCCACGTGGATAATCGCGATACTCTCGTCCACAGCTATCTGGGCGGTAGGTGCGATGGCCTGCGCTGCCTTACGAGCCAGGTCGGCCGCTTTCCACAGTTCGCCTCGCGGCACGCTGAAGGACAATTCTGGTTGCCCTGCCGAGTGGTTTTGAACGATCATGTCCACAACGATACCGCCCGTCGCGATGGCCTGGAAGACACGCGAGCTATTGCCCGGTACATCTGGCAAACCGATCACGGTGACACGGCCCTGATCCGCTTCCAACGCCACGCCGCTGACCAGTATGCCTTCCATATCCGATAGTTGACGGGTTAGTCCGGCCAAATCGCGATGAGCGGACGGAAGGGGAACGACCGGGGCGCCCTGCAGTGAACGCGGCTTGCCCAGATCGAACGCCTGATGGACCGCTCGCAACGCTCGCACGCCGTCCGCCTTGGCTACCAGCGCGCTGATTTTAATGTCGGCCGTGGTGATCATCTTTACGGTGATTCGCTCGGCTGCTAGAGCCGCAAACATCCGTTGGGCCACGCCGGTGTGGGTTCGCATTCCGACGCCCACGATACTGACCTTACTGACGGCATCGTCCTGTTCGACACGGGCCGACCACTCGCGGGCCAGGGGTTCCAGGGCTGCCAACGTCGCTCGCACTTCGCCGGCTG
>RGDT01000243.1 GCA_009918525.1 Planctomycetia bacterium | reverse complement strand
TAGGTCGGCGAAGTGTGACCGCGACACGGTAAACCCCGACTTCCAGACCGTCGTACGCCGCGTAGGTGCTGGGCATGAACGAGCCATCGCCCTCGGTGATGCCGTCCGCCGCCGCGCCTTTGCCGACTTCCTGGGGACGTAGCGTCACATAGGCTCCGACCACCGGTACGCCATTGTGATACACCACAGGCCGAACCGGTAATGTTTTGCCTCGTTTGGTAACTTTGCCCTTCTCATCGGACTCCGGTACTTTCAGATCGTCGGGCAAGACGCTATCGAGCATGATGTTGGTGAAGATGGGGCCTTCTTTCTTCATCGTGACCCAGACAATATGGTCGAATTCGCCGAACGGGATACCGCGAATTTTACTTCCGCCACCCGTCGTGGCTAACTGGTAGTAGTTGCGTCCGTTGCGAACAAATTTGCGATAGCGATGAACGTGTCCACAAAAGACGGTGTAGGCTCGATTGCCGAGCGATTCTTCCACTGCGCCCCAGCCGTTCTTCTTAATGTCGCCCGTCCAGATCGGCTTGTGAATGTACACCAACGTGTAACGTACGTCCTTGTTGTCGGCCAATACTTGCTTGGCGTAGGCAAGCTGTTCGTTGCCGATATTGCCCGCTGAGCCGTCGTCACTATTTAGGCAAAGGAACAGTACGTCGCGATAGACGAAATGGAACCATCGTCGGCCAAAGCGTTCGCGCCAGAGGGCGTCGCTTTCTTTGGCGCCGACATCGTGATTGCCAGGAATATAGAAGAACGGCATGGTTAGTTTGTTGACGTAGCTATCGAACTCCTGCCATTCCGCTTCGAGTTTTGCGCGTTCTTTTCTTCCGCCCTCGATCAAGTCACCGACCGAAATAACAAATTCTGGTTGCAAGAGATTGAGGCGAGCCACGGCGCGGCTGAACACCTTTTCGCGGTGGGCGCCCGTGCGGTCGCTGACAATCGCGAACTGGAAAGCATCCGGGTCGTTGTTGAGCTTCAGGTTCGTCCACGGGTTGCGCTTTTCGGACGTTACCGTTAGACTGCCCGGCATCCCCTGCTGCGACAAGGCGACAGCTCCGGCCAGTACCACGAGTGCCAGCACGACCATCCAAAGCTTCTTCACGGCTTGCCCCCTTCCAGCTTGATCTCAAATTTTGCCTGGGCAGACGTGTTTACCTCGAACGTCAGGCCGCTTGTTTTTGCGTCAGCATATTTGGAGGGCAACAGATTCGGCCCCGCTTTGCCATCTGGAAGAAACAGCGGACGCCGCAACGTCACCGTGACCGCGTAGGTGCCTGTCGGTACGCCGTCGTTGGCAGTATAGGTGCTCATACGGGCAACACCATTCGCGTCAGTGATTCCATCGGCATGAGCGACCGCCTGACCCTTTGCCGTGCCTGTGAACACCACCGATGCCCCGGCTACTGGTTTGCCGTCCAGTGTGACCGTGGTTTCGACGGGCGTTGTCGGGCGTCGGTTATATTCCTTGACGCCTTCCTCGGTCGTGACGATCGGCGAAAGATCCTCGCGGACGATACCGTCCAGTAGCAGATTGGCTATGATAGGGCCGTCTTTTTTCACCGTTACCCAGACGATGTGATCGAACTCTCCTACTTCCGGGCCGCGAAGTTTACTTCCGCCTCCGGTGGTGGCGAGCATGTAATAATTCATGTCTTGGCGAACGAATTTTTCATAACGATGAACGTGACCAGCAAAAACTGTATACTTGCGGCCAGCCAATAGTTTTTCGACAGCTCCCCAGCCATTTTCGGCCACATCATTTTGAATCCACATCGGTTTGTGCAAAAACACCAGAGTCCAGCGAACGCTTTTGTTCTTCTCTAGTACACCTTTAAGCCATTCTTGTTGTTTCTCGGAGATATTTGAATAGCCTTTGCCGGGCGGGTCCTCGCTACTGAGACACAGGAAGAGGACGTCTTTGTACACGAACTCGTAGTAGGCTCGGCCAAATTTCTCTTTCCAAATGTTGGCCATTACTTCGTTAGTGATATCGTGATTACCCGGAACGTAGAAGAACGGCATTTGTAGTCGTGACACGTATGTCTGAAATTCTTTCCATTCGCTAGCGACTTGACGTTTGTCGCGTGAGTAACCTTCGATGAGATCGCCGACCGAGACGACAAATTCCGGTTGCATCAGGTTGAGTTGCTCAACTGCTTGGGCGAAAATGCGAGCACGATGCCCGCCGGTGCGGTCGCTAACGATGGCGAATTGGAACGAATCTGGGTCATTGTTCAACTTCGCCGCCGTCATCGGATTGACTTTTTCGGTCTTGAAGTCGAATTCCGGTCGGCTCGATCGACTAGCGGCAGACCAGGCCATCGCTCCGGCTAGTACGCCGGCCGCCAGCAGGCCGAGAAGCAGTCGTTTCATCGTCCCTCCTCCGATAGATTGTAATCGTTGAGAGTTTATAGCTTCAGAGGACGATGACTACGAAGATTAAAAGAAAGTTCTGGGTAGGGCGTCGCGTTCATCAGACCCAACACCCGGACAAAATCAGAACACGCAGAGCGATCCATAAAAGTTGCCTCTTATTCCTCATCCGGTTCTTCTGCGTCTTTGCCGTTCTTCTTTGGCTGAGGGTTGGAGTCGAGCCGCAAAGCTTTCGAGACCGCCAGTTTTTTGACCGGGGATTGATTGCTCGGATAGGCAGCTTCGCAATGAATGTGAATCAGCGTCTTGTCCTTGGGTTCGCTTTCGATCCTGATACTGACCCGAGAATGGGGAATCAGTTCAAGGGTTTCGCCTTTATAGTCGCTAGAGCCGGCGTGCAATCGCTGGATGGCTACCTCGATTCCTGATCGTGCCAGCCATAATCGTTGGATACGCTGCTGCCGTGCGTTTTCTTGGATACGATTGGATACTAATCGCGAGGCGATCAGCACCATAACTAATGATACCACGGTCAAGGTCACGATAGCCGCGATGAGCGACGCCCCGAGTCGGCGAGTGGGGTGAGAAAACGTCACGAGTCGCTCCGTTTCGTTCATCACCGATCACCTCCTAGGGCAGCCAGAATTTCTAATGCGGGCTGCTCGGTTGTCTTTCGTGTGTGGGTCAACCAAAGTGATACAGTACGACTTGCTCCATCAGATCGTGAGAATTTCGCACTCCAACTAGCTCCACCGAGCGGCAGCCGTTGTGAGCGCTGCGACTTGTCGAGGAGTTCAATTCGTTCGAGAGCCGCAGCGTTGCCCACTTCCGCCGGTTTGATTGAGTAGATAATATGTCGCTTGGCGTCCATCCGCAAAATCAAACACGTACCGTCCGCCTTCCACTCCAGCCATTCGTCGGGCGTGGACGAGGCAAGGGCCACGTCGCGTCGAAACTGGTCAGCGAGTGCCTCTTGGTTCGCTTGCCGATTGGAAGCCGATGTCATGGCCGATTGCACCCGGAAGATGCCCACCAGTGTGAGACTTACCAGCAGCAAGAGTACCCCGAGAATGGCCATCACCACGGAGACTTCAACCAGAGTAAAGCCGCGGCGTGACGCAGAAATACGAACAAACGACGTGTGAACGCTCATGATTTCTTCTCCCGCTCGCGTTCAGCGAATAGGCCGAATAGCGTAACCGGAGGCAAAGGAGCCTGATCGTCTGAAGTCCAGCGGATCGTGACTTGAACGCGTTTGACGCCCGGCGGATTTTTGGACGGTTGCACCTGAACGGCTAATTTCCAGCCACGAGCCTGATCGGCGGAACGCAAACGCAATTGGTCGGCCCAATCTTGATCGAGTCGATCCCAGGGACAGGCCCGGGCACCTTCCAAAATGTTGACTGCCTGTTCCAGTGCAGCTTGTCGGTCGGCACTTCGTGCCAATTCACGCAAAACCTGTACGCCAACCTGGGCCAGCAGCATCACCGCCATCGCTAGGATTCCTACCGACACCGTGACTTCGGCAATCGTGAAGCCCGCGCGATTTTTCGGAGTTCGTCTCATCCACTCAACTCTCCCAATAGCGTGATCAACGGCATGAATAGCCCTAGAGCGACCGCAGCGACGATCAGGCCGATAGCGACCACCGAGATAGGGAAAAAGATCAAGGACAGCCGCTGCGATAACTGCAAAGCACGAGCGGCCAATTGTTCCCCTAGTTCCCCCAACATCCATTGCAGATTACCGGCACGTCCAGCGGATTGGATGAGTGGCACAGCCGCACGTGGTAAGAGTCCGACTTGGTCCAGGCTATCAGAAAGAGATTGGCCTTGCTCCGTTCGTCGGCGAGCAGATTGCAGACGTCGCCAGACCAAAGCTCCAGGTTCTTCGCGGGCCGCGATCAACTCCAGCGATTCGGGGACGGTTCGTCCGGCTTCCAGAAGCATGCCGAGCATGCCAGTAATTCGACTTTGCACGGAGAGACGATAGACACGTCCCAGGATGGGTGTCCACCAGCGTAGGGCCGGACTAGCCAGATACAACACGAAAAAGATGGATCCAAGTATCGTCGCGATACCCAAAAGGGAAGGCGAACGCGAGATTACCTCATCGACCCAGAGCGAGATGGTCGGTAGGGTTTGATGGAACTCCTGAAATATCCGTTTCATCCGGGGAAAGATGTAAATACTCGTGAAGGACGCCAGCGAGAGTACGAAGAACAGCAACGAGAGCGGATAAAGGAATCGCGGTATCACATCCAGCCATAGCGGTCCCCAATTGCCGCGAATCGACCGGCGCAAACAGTCGCCCAGACGGCCGGTACTTTCACCAATAGCCGCTCCTAAGATGACTTCCGATGGCACGATTCCAGGGACGGCTTCTAAGGCTTGATGGAGCGGTGTACCTTGTTCGAGCAAGTGAACGAGTTGTTTTGTTCTGACATCGAAGCCATAGCGTCGATGCCATACCCAGTAATACCCGGGCAAGGCTATGAAAAGTAGGAAGATGACCCAAAACTTACGCCAACCGGTCTCGGGACGATCTTCCAGGTAGCTCCGCAGGGCAGGGGCCAAGGGGAGATTTGCATCCGCGGCGGCGATCAGCAACCGAACCACCTCGAATTGGCGACCGTAGCGGTAATGGAAAAATGCGTAGATTAACCATCCATAAGCTAAACAAAGTAAGAGCAGCAGAGGCAGACCAAAAGGGGTCAGCCACAGGAGGAAACCGCCCACCACGAACAGCAAGAATAACAGTCCCAAGAGGCTAAATCCAATCCGGATGGCTTTGTATCCTAGGATTAACATGGTTCTATTCCTCTCAGTGGCTCAAACCTTCGAGGAGCTTAATCATCGGCAACATGACCGCCATAACGAACAAGGTAACAAGAACCCCGGCGGAGAACACGATTAACAACGGCGGAAGCAAACTACGAAGTAAGCTGGCACGTAACTCGGCCTGGCTCCGATAGACTTCTGAGACGTGGTGCAGAGCCGCCCCTAAATTGCCTCGCTGTTCGCCAGTGCTTACGATCCATGCGATTAGCTCGGGAACGGCCCGATGGCTGCGGAATGCCTCGGCTAATGTTTGCCCCTCTTCGACTTGCTTTCGGATAGGGACAGACGCTGCTGCCAGTGCGGGTTCATTCGATGCTTGACTGGCGAGGCTCAATGCCTCGGGCAACGGAATCTGATTTTCGACCAATACGGCAAGTAATTCGGTGAACGCGGCGATACGAATCGCCCGCAGGAATGCACCTAGCACGGGTAGCGAATAGAGAAACTTCGCCCAGTATACCTGGCCGCGTTCCGAACGCAGCAGTAGCATTCGAGTTATTCCGACGATAGACACCACCACCACGAAGGGCAATCCAATCCACAGCAGTGGATTTTGAGCCACCTCAATTACCATCATCGTTAAAAATGGTAGGCGTAGATTGAAATCTTGAAAGATCCGATGAAACTGAGGCACGATAAAATAGCAAAGAAAACCGAACAAGAAACCCGTTACCCCCAATACAATCATTGGATAAATAGTTGCCGTGAAAAGCAAAGACCGAAGATCGGCCATCGACCGGGCATATCTTGTCAATGTGGCGAGGACATCGACTACCCGACCGGTACGAACACCAGCGGCAAGAAGGGCGGCATAATAAGGGGGTATACGTTGCCCCT
>RGDT01000242.1 GCA_009918525.1 Planctomycetia bacterium | reverse complement strand
CGGGCATACTATTATACAGTCGCCCGCCAATGGGAGCGTATTCACCCTCGGTGTTCTCGCGGTAGACGTGCATGTCGATGGAACCGGGAGCCTTGTCGCGCAAGGGCGATTGTACCCCCTCGAACAGATACGCCGGGCGATAGTTGACGTACTGATCGAACTTGCGGCGCATCGGCAATAACAACCCGTGCAGCGTGATGTGGTCCGGTACCTCGGGATGGCCAATCGCTCCCAAGAAAACAGCGTCATGACGGGCGAGGATATCCCAACCATCGGTGGGAAGCATCCAGCCGACTTTTTTATAGTGTTCACCTGACCAGGGCAGGCGGTTCCATTCGACCTGGCCGCCGTATTTTACCAGAGCAGCGTCAGCTACCCGGATCGCCTCTTCGATCACTTCCGGCCCAATTCCGTCACCCCCGATGACCGCGATCCGAGAAACTGTCATTGCAACCCCCCTGGGTGTTCGATATTAACACTGCCCCGTTCGTTGTTTTTACGGTTGGCAAGTGTGTGAAAGGGTTTTCCTACGCCGCTGGAAGCGAGCGTCAAGGAGTCGGCGATGATCCGATGGCTACCGCTGACCGCTACCGCCCTCCTTGCCGCCGGCTGTGGGCAGCAGATCGTGCGAAATGCGCCCGATCCTTTCTTGGGAGATGCCCCTCCGAGTAAAGAAAAATCCAAAACAAACGATAAGGAGTTCGTCGGTCGGCCTGCAGCTCCGCCGACCGGCTCGCCGGCAAGTACAGCGGAGATTGCTGCTGGGCCTACGGGCGTCTCGCTCGGCAGTCCGCGCATGGTCGAGCCGAAACCGGTTGAAAAGGTAGCGGAAAAATCGAACAGCCTGACCGTTGCCCGACCTACGAAGGCACCTAGTCCCGTTGAGCCGGAATCCAACCCCGCGAGTGGGGGACGTGAGTCGTCTGAGCGCGGGGTGGACACATCTCGCCCAGCCTCCACGCCCGCCCCGGCAACCTATGAATCGCTCCAGACGGCGCTAAAGTCCCGAGGCGTTACCTGGCAGCAATTACAGTGCTTGGGCAACGATAACTGGCATTTCATCTGTGCCATCCCCGACACAAGCTCGCCGGGCATGCGTGAAAATTTTGAAGTCACTCGTCCCGGAAATCTGGGCTTGAATGCCATCAAGGCCGTACTCGATCAGATCGACCAAGAACGCGCCGCGCCGCCTCAGCCCTATCGCCCCTGATCCTGTGTTCAGAATTCCGCCCGTTGTACAACTCCGTCACTCACGTTTACGGCTCTGATCGCGGTTGAGACGTTGCACGGCCAAGGCCGCTTCTTCGATCAGTCGGGGCGTACCCGAAGGCGATTGCGACAGGCGTTCGAGCAAGTCGCGGGCCTGTGCCGTGCCAATGGTTTCGAGCGCCTGAACACCACGCACAGTAGCAAGGTCTTCGGGCGGCAGCGTGGTCGGGTCGATGGCCGATACCAGACGTTCGAGTCTCTTGCGAACTTCCAACGACGGCCCCGCCGCCAATGCGCGGACGAGCATGGTCCGCGCGTGAAAGCCCGCCTTGGCCAACGCTCGCGAGGCGTTCTCTCGTTCGGCCCATTCGTCGGAATCCAGACGCCGAATCAGACGTTCGATGTCAGCCGCCGTCGGTCCGGCACTGCGAACCCCGGTTAGACGCTCCGACAACAATGGCAAACTACGCGACGGATCGCCTGCCAAGGCCCACACGGCCTGAAGTGCCTCGCGGGGATCACGGCTTCCCAGAGCTTTGCAGTGTTGCTCGGCATCGTCCGCCGACAACCGCGAGACACCTAAGGTTGCGCGGCCGAGAGCAGCCACGTTCCAGCGTTTAAGCGAGCCATCGACGCTACACGAAACGAGATATTTTTCGTCCTTGCTCAAACAGATACCCCATACCCAACCGCTATGGGCTTCGGTTTCGCGAATCGCTTTGCCGGTTCGCACATCCCACACGCGGACCATTTTGTCGTAACTGCTGGTCACCAGTGTGCGGCCGTCGGCAGAGAATATCAGGTAAGACAATTCGCCTTTGAAACCGCGCAGCGTGGTCACTTCACGACCGGTGGCCAATTCCCATAGGACGACGCTGGTCGAGTCGCCTGAGGCAAGGAGTTTTCCATCTTGCGAAAAGGCGACGGCTACGCAACTGTGCCGGCTCATGGCTTCGCGGCGCTGATCGCGCCCGCTAGCCAGTTCCCATAGACGAAGGCCGTCGCGTCCGGCGGTGGCCACGGTTTTGCCATCGGGCGAGAGATCGAGGCCGTAGACCGTGCCGGAATCGGCCTTGAAGGAGCGAATTTCCTTACCAGCGGCGACATTCCACAGCCTGACATAGCCATCGAATCCGGCGGTAACGAGGGTCTGGCCGTCAGGGGTGAACAACAGACGACGGACGCCACCAGTCGAAGGGCCGCAGATGCGGGAACATTCTTTGCCGGTCTTGAGGTCGTAGCGATAGATGGCGTTGCTCGCGCCGGATTCGTAGCCGGCGGCAACAAGGGTTTGGCCGTCGGGCGAGAAGCGAACGACGCAAGTAAACGACGACGGTCCATTCCAGACATGAACTTCGCGGCCCGTGGCAGCATCGGTGACGCGAATCAACTTATCGCCGCCGCCGGAGGCAACGAGTTTACCGTCGGGCGAGAACTGAACGGAGGCGACACCGCCGGCGTGGGAACCGAGAGACTGGTAAGACGTTTTCGCCTCGTCAGCAAATGAAACACCAGCCAGGACAAGGCCGATCAGCGCGATCCAGCGCATGAGAACCTCCCGCGTCCATGCAGGGGTAATGGGAAATATCACAAAGGTGCGAATGCCAGGGTGGAGAGTGCGCCCGAGGAAAGCAACGCAACAGGGGTTGAGAGTACCGCGAGAGGCAAAGCAAAACAACAGCAGGCTGCACCTACAAATCAAGTTTCGGCTTGATCTTTAACTTTTTCCTGATTATTAGACCCCCACTTCAATCTAAGCACGCTTAGCAGCACACCGGCCCGAGCCGGGTATCGCGATCTTGTTGTCCACAGGCAACTTTGTCGCGATCCGCCCTCGGTGCGAACTGTTTTTTCGGGGGGTACAATGGAGATGTTAAAAATGTCGAGGAGTCTGGTTCAGGCCGGTTACCTCGTCTTAGGGTTGGGAATGGTTGCTTCGATTGGTTGTCTTACGATTCAAGTTGGCGGAAATTCTCCGGGGGAGGCCGTCGCTTCTGCTTCCCGACCTCGGCCTGTCGAGTCGTCGGGAATTCAGCAGGTCAATTATACCGTAGCACCAACAACCTTAGCGGCCGGACCACCGATGAGCGTGAATCCCGCGTCCGGATCGAATTTACCCCTCTCCTCTGCAGCCGGTACGATCATGACCGCCTCGCCTGGGGGTGGCTCCACCGTTATCCAGGGAACGCCCGTTGTTTCTCTTCAGGTGACGGCTCCTCCAACCGAAATGGCCATGCGTTCGCTACCTCCCTACCGCGTCGAGCCGCCGGATATTCTCGTGCTGGACACGATTCGGATGGTGCCTAAGGGACCGGCGCTCATCGCGCCCCAGGATCAGCTGCTCATCCGCGTTGCCGAGACACTGCCGAATCAGCCCATCGACGGCCTGTATTCGGTGTCGCCCGAAGGAACCGTCCACCTGGGCTACTCGTATGGGACCGTGCAGATCGGCGGCATGACACTCGAAGACGCCGAAAAAACGATCCGCCTCCAACTGACCAAAGTGCTGGACAAGCCCCAGGTAGCTGTCGGCCTAGCTCAACAGCGCGGCTACCAGAGCGTACGCGGCACGCACCTCGTGCGGCCTGATGGTACCATCTCGCTAGGCGGCTATGGGTCGGTCTATGTAGCGGGGCTGACGCTTTTCGAGGTCAAAATCGCTATCGAACGTCACCTATCGAACGTGATCAGCGATCCCGAAATCACGGTGGACGTGATCGGCTACAACAGCAAGGTTATCTATGTGATTGCCGATGGAGCAGGCTATGGCCAGAGCGTGTTTCGTCTACCTGTGACCGGTAAGGACACCGTGTTGGATGTCATCGCCCAGGTTCAGGGATTGTCTCAGGTCGCCAGCAAAAAACACATCTGGGTTGCTCGCCCGGCCCCGGCTCATCACGGATGCTTGCAGATACTACCGGTTGACTGGCGAGCCATCACGGAAGGCGGAGCGACGACGACGAACTATCAATTGTTCCCTGGAGATCGGGTCTATGTCGGAGCCGATCCGCTCATCCGTACCGACAATGCCTTGGCCAAAGCTCTGTCACCGTTGGAGCGAATCCTAGGCTTCACGCTGTTGGGTTCCGCGACAATCAACAACATCCGCAACATAGGCAATAACGGTAGCGGTGTCGGCGGTGCGGCGTTCATCGCCCCCATACGCTGATAAGTGCCAAAGCACTGGAGAGAGGATTCGCCCCTCTCCAGGCCCCTAACGCAAATTGATAAGGCCGACGAGGCAAATCAACCAGAGTCGGTAGAATCCGAGGATTCCGCTCTCTGGTCTATTTCATTTCATGCCGGAAGTCCGGGCAAGCCGATTAAAATGGTGGCATCGGACGAACCCGGTAATGGAATCGAACATCTGATGACCTGTGTCGTCAGATAAATAAACAATAGCTACTCGCTGATCATTACAGGCGAGGGATTCTTCACACGGGAGTCAGATGCCATGACAAAACCAGGATGGGTCAGCCTGATCGGGTTGACGTTGGTCTGTGCGGCGTCCTCAGTCTCGGCCCAGGTCAATTCGACCGGTCCGGGCTTGGGCAACACGCCGGGATCTCGTCCTCTGGGAATCGGCTCCACACCGCTCCTACCGTTGTTTTACGGTAGTGCGCTCGCCTCTCCCAACAGGGTGGGAGCCGGGTTTGCCATGCCGCTGGGGGCAGGGCGACCGGGGATCGGTGTCAATCCGTCGATGATGGGAATAGGGGTGAGCGAGGGATGGAATACGGGAGCTAGCGTATCCAATCCTGCACTCGATCTCAATCAAGGTTACGTTACCGGTCACCCAGTCGGTTTCCAAAACTACCGCGGCTATTTCCTGAATCTCAATGCCGCTTCCGGACAGTCCGGGGCAGGCGGTTCTGGATGGGGTGCAGCGGGAATCGGCTCGGGAATGTCGCCCAACACGGGGATAGGATCCATCGGTTTACAAGCCAATTCGCCCGCTAGGCGAGCGGCTACGCGGGGTAGGTAGAACGGAATCGGCCACGGTCGATTCCACGTTGGGGCGTCGGCTCTGTTTTAGGGGCTGGCTATCCAGCGATCCACAACACCATCCCGAGGAGGGGATGCGATGAGGAAATGGAATTGGACCGGTTCTCTTGTCACCGGCTGGACGATGATGGCTGGTTCCCTTGCCTGGGCTTCACCGCCCGTCAACCCGTCCGTACCGTGTGAAACTTGTATGGCCACCAAGCTAGCCCATACACCGACCTATCACCACATCCACGAGGGAGCGCCGAAGCTGAAGTTCAAGACGGGCTATCCTCGCCCTGTCTGTGATCCTAATCTTTTACCCCACTTTGGCTACTTCCAAACGTGCTGGTCGCCTTGGCCCTTCCCCGCCGACTGGGGTCACTGCCCGACGCCGACCAATTCGCAAATCCAATCGCTATTGCCGGATCGCCCTTACAACGGAATGCGGCTGCCTGCTCGCGTTCTCCCGCCGGAAATTCTCCCAATGAAGAACGTACCCCCTCGTCCGCCTGAGGGGTTCCCGGCCAAGCCGTTGTTGCCGAGTAACCCGATGGAAACCGTACCAGCCAAGCCAATGGTACCGGCCAACCCAATGGTACCATTCAAGCCATTGAGGAGTTTCCCCTGATCGCTCGTCAACCCCCGAATTTCAACCTTGAGACCCCGTGGAAGGTTAGCCTTCCACAATGTATCGGTTGAATCCTGATCGACTAGCGAGCAATTCGATTTGGCTATGGATACGGTCTGATTAATGTCACTAAACTCAACCATCAAACGATCATCGTTGGTTACAGTGACAATTTCCCCAATTTTACCGTTCAGTTCAGATCGTGACTTTATGTTTGAAATCTCTACAGTATCCCCAACTTTAAGTTGGGGAGAAGGTTTCGCCTCACTAGAAACATGTTCATTAAAAGTTACTGA
>RGDT01000241.1 GCA_009918525.1 Planctomycetia bacterium | reverse complement strand
ATCTGGATCTATGTCGTAAAGCCCGAACGGAAATTGTCCGTTGGATCGGTGGCGACGGCGAAGAGGTCGAAGGCATTCTGTACTATCCGCACGACTACCTGGCCGGAAAACGCTATCCGTTGGTTGTGCAAATTCACGGTGGCCCGGCGGCGGCGGACTATGATTCTTGGGACGATTCCTGGGCCTATCCCACCAATCTAATCTGCCAACGCGGCGCGTTTGTTCTGAAACCAAACTACCACGGAAGCACGGGTTATGGTCGGAAATTTCTCGACTCGATTGCGTGGGGAAGATACTGCGAGCCTGAACTTGATGACATCGAAAAAGGGGTCGATAGTCTAATCCGTCGCGGATTAGTCGATCCGAAACGTCTAGGACTGCAAGGCTGGTCTAACGGTGCTATTCTGACAAATGCCCTGATCGCCAAAACGACTCGCTACCGTGTCGCCGTAAGCGGCGCGGGAACAGTGGAATACATTAGCGATTGGGCCAGTTGTGAATTCGGGGACGCATTCGACCGATTTTACTTCGGTAAAACGCCCCTGGAAGATCTATCTCTGTATGCACGCAAATCCCCATTTACCCGTCTGAACGCCGTCACGACGCCGACGCTGATCCTGTTCGGGACAGAGGATAGGGTGGTTCATCCTCAACAGGGTTGGGCGTTATATCGCGGCTTGCAACAACTGGGCAAAGCTCCTGTGCGTTTCGTACAATATCCGGGAGAAAAGCATAGTCTGAAGAAACTCTCATCACAAAAACGCAATATCGTCGAGTCGTTGGCCTGGATGGATCGCTATTTATTCGACGCCCGAGCCTCCGACGATCTATCACTAAAGAAGGATTCCCCCCTGGCGTGGGCACTGGGTCGTGCCGAGGCAAAGCGTTCGTCGCGGGGCTATGGAATCGAAATCGGTGGGGTTTTGATCCCGGAAACGGTGGACTTTCAGGGCATCACCGTTGGCCGATTCGAAGTAACGCGTGCGCAGTACGCAGCGTTGAGCGGTGTACCTTGTACGGATCGTCCCGATCATCCGGTCGGTGCCATTAGCTTCGAGAAGGCGAAAGAATATTGTAAATGGTTGAGCAAACGCACAGGAAGACGCTACCGGTTGCCGACTATTCACGAAGCAGAAAAGCTTTACGAAGGAACAAAGGAAGGGGAGAACACACTAGATGCCTGGGCGGGGTATGCTCCCAATCCCGAAGATGCGACCTCCTTACGAGCAAAACTAGGACGGCTAGGAGAAGGGGCGTTGCTCAAGGAAGTGGGCCAGGGCCGAGGCCAAGGTAGCCTGAGCCTTGTGTACGACTTGGGCGGCAACGTTGCCGAGTGGGTGGACGAAAACGGAAAAGGTAAACTGATGGGCGGCAGTGCCGACACATCAACGGACGCAAAAAGAAGCGAAAGCGAAGCGGGATCGGCCTACCAAGGCTTCCGAGTAGTTCTGGACTAGGGGTACGGGGTGGTGTCAGGGATCGGACGCGACGAAGGAGGGGCGGTCGATGAGTGACAACGACATCGTGTGTCTGGCGACGACTTCGGATCGGAGCGAAGCGTACGAATGGCGCTTGGCTCTCGAAGCTGCAGGAATCGAATGCCAAATGGGCGAAGACCTTACGGTCTACGTCAACAATGTGCCATGGTCACAGGCGGATCTCTGGGTCCATCGCGCCAACGTGGAACGTGCCCTGGCGGTCCTCGAACGTCAGCCTGCTTCGCAGATTTCTTGATTGATGCCCAAAGTGTAAAGGAACCACGAAAGTTTTTCGCGTGGTTCCTTTACACTTTGACACAGGACAGCCGTTTAAGATAACGGGGTCGTGTCCGAGACAAGCTAAGATATTCTAACTCCGCTTGCAACTCAGGAAGAGTAGATAAATCTACAAACAAGAAAAATACAAAATAAAACAATAGTTGGTACACATAGGACCAACTATTGTTTTATTTTATCAAACATTAACGCCACTAAGTTGCGGCGACAGGATTTGAACCTGTGACCTCCAGGTTATGAGCCTGGCGAGCTACCGGGCTGCTCCACACCGCACATGTTTTATACCCGGTGTTGGCCTTCCTGTCTAGGGATGATTTCACTTGGGGCGACGTTTTACGGCACTTTTTTCCTCGCACACGACAAGACTATCCCGGTCAATCATTTCGAGTTCTGGAATGCCGCTCTATCTATCACTTTTCTATTAAAATTATTATATCAGCCTCATCTTGACTGCTGACTTGCGTTCGTGGTTTGGGCGCCGCTCTTGGTCGGGTCGGGTCGGGCCGGTGATTGGCCTCGCAATGCGGCCAGTTCCATCGCGATATGCCCCGAATCGGCCCGATTCCAACAGCGTCGGGCCAAAGCCGCGTATCGCTCCACTTCTTCGCTTCGGCCCTGCCGTTCGCAAACGATTTGCATCCCCAGCGCCGCGCGTACACTACCTGGATCATGAGCCAACGCCTCATGAAATGCTTCTTCGGCCACGTCCAATTTATTCGCTGCCAAAGCACCAATGCCCCATGTCTCCATGTAATAGGCACCGTTTCCCCAGGCATGATGGCCGTAATCGTCCTTCGTTCGTTCGACGATTCGTGCGAGCAATTTAAGCCCGGCCGGACCGTCGCCGGTCAGACAAAGATAGAGACCCTGGGTTTCCATTAGCCGGGTGTCCAGTCTTTTATCGTTACGGTTCGCACGGGCCGACTCTCGCAGTACCTCCAGGTACGGCAACGCTCGCTTAGGTTCGTTTAGCTTGAGGTAGAGCAATGTCGTGTAGTAGGCCGCAGCAACCTTATCGCCGGCTCGCCCCGTCGGGCGGCGTCCTCCCTTGCCCCCACGTGCTATCTGATCGATCACGTCCTGGGCCGCGGCATAGTCTCGCTCGGCCAAGTGCAGCCGCACAAATGGCTCGCGTAGGTTATAGTTGGCTGCCTCACACTCTTTCTTGATCGCACGGCCCTCAGCAAAACGGCCGTCATGGATTAAGGATGTCAACAATGTCTCAAGATGATGAGCGTACTGCCAATCCTCAGAAGGCTTGACGCCATCCCGTTGATGATATTCACGTTGAAGCTCAATTGCTCGCGCAGAGCGGTCGCTCGTCATTTTCCACCGGCCCAATCGAGTCGCGAGATGCGCCTGCATGTGAAAAGCGTGGGGCAAGCCGGGAGACGAGCGAATATAATTTTCGGCGTAAGTCCAACCGAGGGCCGGCCGGCGGAAATTCTCGTAGAAGTGTAATAGCTCGTGATTGGCACCCGGATGCAACGGGTTGATGCGCAACAACGACTTATAGAATGGTACGCTACCGGCTTGACCGCCGAACAGACCCGAACCGCCCCCTAATTGAGCGCGATAGTACCAACCTTCTTCATCGTCGTCGTATTGCGCCAACATCTCGTCGATGGTATTGATTGCTGCTTGTTTGCGTTTATCTCCGTCGCCGACGCCCGGTAGCAGTCCTTTTTCCTGCATGGCGGCCTTGAAAAGCATTGCCTCGCGAGGGCTGGCCTGCTCCCGTAAATCCCAGGCTTTCTTGATCTGATCGTTGGCGTTACCACGTCCCCAGCGTTCCAACGCGCGGGCCAACCCCCAGTGAGCGAACGCGCAATTCGGGTCGTGCTGCAACGCCGTCTCGAAGGAGCGAGAGGCTTCCATCCAGACATACGAATAGTAGTAGCCCAATCCCTGATCGACGAACGCCTGGCACAGCTCCGATGACGTGCTGACACGGTAATGGAGCAGACAGAGGCCGGGCACCAAAGTGGATTTCTTTAATTTGGTGATCGGCATCACGTCAATAGCCTTCGGGGTGGGCGGAGCTGCCGCGAAGGAGACAAGTAACAAGCTGGTGAATATCATGATGGCATGTCCTGGAGCGATAAAGGATAATAGTTCTATTGTGACGGTTCCGGGCTGGACGTCCAACAAGAATCCGGCCTCATCTCCACCTTCGGCCAAATGGATGCCTAATCTGTAACGTCAACCCGCGGCTGCCAAAAGTTGTTTCGCGGCCGAATCAATTTCTGCTTCGGTAGAAAAACGGCCTACCGTCAGCCGTACCGCCCCTTTTCCTACTTCCGGTGGAACGCGCATCGCACACAATACAGCCGACTGCGTAACTCGTCCTTCATGACATGCCGAACCGGTAGAAGCGGCCACGCCTGGCACCTTGGCCAACAGTTCGGCCCCGATATGGCCAGTGAAGTTGACGTTCAAGGTGTTGGGCAGTCGATTCGTCGGACAACCGTTGAGCGTGACCCGTCCAGCAAGATGATGATGAAGGCGGTCGCGCAACGCCGTCAAGCGTACTGTCGCCTGGGGTAAGGTGGCGCGGGCTATCTCGCAGGCTTTACCTAATGCGACAATGGTCGGCACATTCTCGGTTCCGGCGCGTTGGCCGTTTTCGTGCCCTGCCCCGTGAAGCAACGGCACCAGTTTTACGCCGCGTCGGACGTACAAAACGCCGATTCCCTTGGGTGCATAAAGTTTATGCCCCGCGACGGTGACAAGATCGACGTGCAGGTCATCGACATTCACCGACACTTTGCCCAGCGATTGGGCAACATCGGTGTGCATCAACACCCCACGTTCGCGAGCGATTTTGCCGAGTTCGGCAATCGGTTGAAGCGTGCCCACCTCGTTGTTCGAGTGCATGACGCTGATGAGAACGGTATCTGGAGCGATGGCTCGACGCACGTCATCGGGATCGACGCGCCCGACGCCATTGACACCGACAACGGTCACGCGACACCCTAGCGATTGAAGAAAGTTGATCGGGTTCGTCGTTGCGGGATGCTCGATGGCGCTGGTGATCACATGACAACCGGCGCGACGAAACAACCGGGTGAGAAAGTTGCCAGTCTGACGAGCGAAAAAGACACCCTTGATGGCGTGGTTACTAGCTTCGGTACCGCCACCGGTGAAGAGAATCTCATCGGGCTGGGCCCCGAGCAGAGCCGCCACCTGAGCGCGACTATGGTCAACGGCGTCATGAGCGGCACGGCCCAGGGCGTGGGTGCTACTGGGGTTGCCGAAGATTCCGCGATGGTTGTTATCGAGATCGCCCAGATAGGGAAGCATCGCCCGAAAGACTTCAGGATCAATCGGAGTTGTCGCGTTGTAATCGAGATAAATTGGAGCCACGATGAACGTCCTTTTGACTATCGAGAGTAAGTATACTGTGGCTTTTTCGGCACCAGCGCGTTGAGATAGCATAGCAAGCCCAAGCTGCGGATGACGCGAAGGTCTGCGTACCTTCGAGAAAACCCAAAGGATGGTCGGCATAGAAAATGCCAAACCTTTCGATGTGTCAGATGATGGTATGTCGAAACAAATTGCATTGAGAAAATCCTTATGAGCAAGTTCAACCGACGCAAACTCCTGGAAGTTGCCTTTGCCACCGTGGGTTGTGCATTGGCCTCGCCCAGCGGCCTCCTGGTGCCCGGGAAAAATATGACGGCCTCCGACGACGACCCTGCGACCACCGATGTCGCTGAGCGGTTGGCCATTCTGCGAAAGAGAAGGCGTCATCTTGGACCTCCTAGCGGGGAACTGCTCCAAGCCTTTGAGCGGATTCCACGGCCGGTGCTGGTGTACGATCTCCATCAGGTCGAGGAAAATTATCTCGCCTTCGTTGAGGCCAGGAAGGATGTGCAAGTTCACTACGCCATCAAAGCCTGTCCGAAATTGCGTATTGTTCAGCGAGTTGCGAAACTCGGTGGAGGCTTTGATGTGGCTTCCACGGCGGAACTTGATTTGGCCCTTAACACGGGCGTTGATCCAAAACGCTGTATCTACTCCAATACCGTCAAGACACCGAACGACATCCGATATGCCTTCAGTAAGGGAGTTGTCGCCTTTTTGGCCGATTCCGAGCCTGAAGTCCGCAAGTTGGCGAAAAATGCGCCTGGTTCCAGGCTCTATGTAAGGCTGGAAGTCCACAATAAGGATGCCATGCACCCGCTCAGCGGCAAGTTCGGAACGACCCCCGACAACGTCAAGAAGCTCTTGAGACTGGGAAAGACCCTCGGACTGGTCCCCTACGGAACACACTTTCACGTTGGTACTCAGTGCTTCAAAGCAGCCGCATGGGAGAAACCCGCGCGAGAAGCGGCGGCTATATTTCACGAGCTGAAAAAGGAAGGAATCCCAC
>RGDT01000025.1 GCA_009918525.1 Planctomycetia bacterium | reverse complement strand
CGGTGCGAGTGCGAGAGCCGTTCCTCGTTGCCGACGTGCTTTCCGAGGAGCTGCACAAACTGGCGGAACGAGTCGCCGAACTCGGAAAAGAACTCGACGACGAGCAAAAAATGGAATTCGACGCCCTGGCTCATTCCGCCGAAACCCTGGGAACAACGCTGCAGGCATGGCTCGGCCAAACATTGCCGGGACAGGTATACTGGCTCGATTTCGCGATGCCGAAAATCGACCTATGCAGTGCGCCGATCCATGTTGGCCCGCATCTCAAAGAGCTGTTATTCGACAAGGTGCCGACCGTTGTCCTGGCAAGCGCCACTCTCTCAACAGGCAAAAGCGACGGCTTTCGTCACGTCCGCGAGCGGGTCGGCCTGAACCGTCCCCATCAAAGCCAGAAGCGTGAGCGACGGTTCAAAGCCGAAAACGATGGCGATCTGGGTGTGTCAGCGCCCCGGGAGGCCGCCGAACTACAACTCGGCTCGCCGTTCGACTACGCGTCCCAGGTTGAACTGCATCTGTGTAAGACGATGCCCGACCCGGCGTCCGATCCGCAAGGCTACGAACAAGCCGTCCTGCAGCGTCTGCCCGACTTTATTGCCTTAAGCCAAGGCCGTGCCTTTGTACTGTTCACCAGCAACGTCTTTTTGCAAAAGGCCGCGGCGGTGTTACGTCCGTGGTGCCAACGGCAAGGCTACCCGCTGATCAGTCAGGCGGATGGCGTGCCGCGTTCGCAGATGGTGGCGAAGTTTCGCGAGGCGGGCAACGCCGTGTTGCTGGGCGTCGATTCGTTCTGGCAGGGGGTGGACATACCGGGCGATGCGTTATCGAACGTCATCATAACCAAATTGCCCTTCGCCGTGCCGGATCGGCCCGTTCTCGCCGCACGGATGGAGGCCATCGAAGCAAGCGGCGGGCAGCCTTTTTTGGATTATCAAGTGCCGCAGGCGGTGATCAAGCTGAAGCAAGGTTTCGGTCGGTTGATACGCACGGCGACGGATCGGGGGATGGTGGTCATCCTCGATCCTCGTGTGCTGACCAAGGGGTACGGGCGAACTTTTCTGGAAGCGTTGCCGGGCTGTCGTCGATTCGTGGATGGAGTTGAGGTTCCGTCGTCACAGGGTTCGGGGTGAGGGGAGAGGCAAGCCCCTCGTCTTGCCCCCGATTCGCGAACGGAAGATCAACGCGACGAAACAACGGTGACCCGGGACGATCGAACACGACCCCAAGATTGGTACGTGTGGCCCAGGCTCCCGGCGTGCTGACCACAAGCTCATAAGTTTCGCCGGGCTTCGTTTGTGCTATCCCCAAACGACGAGGGCGTGCCGCACCCTGATCGTTCACGGGAATGAACTCGTAGTAGACTCCATGATCGGTCAACAAGCGGAAACGGTTGTAACGCGGATCATTTACGGCGATGGTTCCTTCCGGGCGCACTAGCAGTTCCATTCCAAGGGCCGGGGTGCCGTCGTTCCAGGAGATGCAAGCGGAGGAGGAGGATGCCCAAGGAGTGACCAGCGATGCGGGACCGATCAGGCAACCGCTATCTGTGGTCGGAGTGGGGACGACTAACCCGCGTAAGAGACGGGGTAGCCAGCGGTCACGGGTCGCCTCATCGCCTAGCCAGACAACCGGGCGAGTCAGGAGTTGCACCCGCCGAGCGCAACCATGGATACAAAGAGCCAATGCCGCCCGAAGGCCGCGTCGGTGAATGGCAAGAATGTCATCGGTTAGGGCTAGAGTCGAGGGGCGACGCAAAGGAACGAGACGGCGGAAGTCGGCCTCCTCGCGGATACGTGCGAAATCGTGGGCCAAGGCAAACTCGCTTCGGGCGTGTCGCCGAACCAGGCGTCGCAGGGTATGAAGTTGGGTGCGATCCGATCGGATGCGGTCCAGCCAAACGAGATGAACGCGAGCGCGCGCCGAAAAAACGACGTCCAGAACTCGCCGCATCGCCCACGAGTCCATAAGGGGAAACAGGAAATCGGCAAAAGCGAGTTTCACGTACCGGTTAATCCTCCTAGCGACGGCCAGGCGAGCGGGGCGTGTCAACGACCCTGTATAAGCGCGTTTATCTTCCCTTTCCTTTGCACAACATTCAAGGAGTTGACTTTGCTGGTCGCTTCATTTTCACCGCCTTAACGAGTTTGTCCACCTCCGCTGCGATGCGTTCCTCGACGTCACCCGTCCATCGCAACGCAGGTCGTCCATACTCAAAAAGGTTCGGCCCTCCCTCATAGCCGCCCTCGGCCCAGACACGACGCGACGGAATATAGGAAATCATGTCATCCGCATAGCCGCATACCCATGTACCGCGGCCGTATTTGGCCTTAAAGCGTAAGGCATAATCGACGACCGTCTCGGCTCCCATACCGATGATCAGGGTGTCACCCAAAGCAAACGCATGAAGTGGATAAGGATACGACGGGGCGAACGTCTCCCCGGCGTCAAGTTTCGCTGTCAAGCGTTCAGCCCATCGTTTCTTGATCGCATTACCTTCCTTGGCTGCGGCTTGCAATTCATGGCGGGTGAGGACTTTTTCGTAGGGTAACTCGACGTAAGCAAAGGCTGTTTGCAAGCTCGGTGCCAGCTCGGCCAGCGGTCCTTTGAGAGCGTCTTCGACCGCCGTCGCGAGCATGTTTCCATATTTCTCGCACAATTCCACACTACGTCGCGGCAAGGGGTTCTGGTCGCCTCCACAGGTGTTGACGAACATTGCCGCCGCGCCGGGATGGTTCTTTTCGATCGCGAGTTGGGCAAAACCTGGATAGTCGCCGCACCATTTCGTGAAAGATAGCGTCGTCGGATGGCAGGCGTAGCCAAACAGGATGGCCAATCGTTTACCGTCCTTGCCCGTGACAGTCAGGATCGGCACGGTGTGATCAACGGGCCCTTTCAACTCGCCCTTGGCCATCAACTCCGGCACCTTCGCTTCTGGATTGTTGCGGCGATTGACGGCAAAGGTTGCTCGGCCCTGGCCGGTGTGCAGTTTCGCGGGAGCTAGGTTAGCGAACGCCTTAGCAATGGTTGCGACCATCCGTGTCTCCATTGCGGCGGTATATTCATCTACCAGTTTCACTTGCTCGGCCTCGACCGGGTAATAATCTACCAGATCGAGACCCAATCGCGGCCCGCAATGATTGTGCGAAAAGGTGATCATCACCTGGTCGCGTTCGAGTTTCAGTTCCTTCGTGAGCCGGGCGAACACGCGGTCGCTCATCTCCTTCGGTACGCCCTGAAAATCGCTTGTTACCAATACCGCCCGTCGGCCCGCTGGGTCTTCCAGTGCCAGCGCCTTCATCCACAAATCGTGGAGCTTGCCATCGGGCACACGCTTGGATCCGTAACCGGCTAGCCAGACCTTAGTTTCCGGCGTGATGACCGCCGTCGCGACCCCGGCTTTCCAACGAGGGGCTGCGTCAGCGTGTGCAACCAGCAACGTCACAAGCACCCAACAGCTATTCATACCGTCTCCGGAATCTCGAAACCTTTTCGGCCCGGCCGCTTGAGCAGCGCGTTCGCCTTCTCATCGCCGGGAATGGTCTCGGTCTTGCCGTCGAACGTGAACGGCCTACCAACGCGATAACCGATATTCCCCAGATGAGCCAGCAATGTTGAGCGATGGCCGTCCTCAAGGTCGCAGGCGGGACGTTTACCGCTTTTGATGCACGACAGGAAGTCTTCCAGGTGTGGGATGTCTGAGAACTTTTCCTTTTTATCAAATAGGACTTTGTTGCCGCGTCCGACTACCTTCCAGCCCGAACGGCCCAGGAGCATATAGGCCTCACTGCCATAAAACGCCACGCCGTTCTCGTGACCTTCCAGGTGATAGGGTGCCCAGAGACGTTGTTCGTAGAGAAGCATCACTTTCGATTCGGGAAAGCTGAAAGTCACGATTTGCGTGTCGGGCGTTTCCTGAATGTCTCCATCGAAGAACAGCTTGGTTGCTGTGCAGTTGACAGCCGTGGGATAATCAACGCCTAATCCCCAGCGAGCGATGTCGAGGTCATGGACGCCGTCGTTACCCATGTCACCGGTACCATAATCCCAGAACCAGCGCCAGCCGTAGGAATAGCGTCGGTCGTTATAGGGCCGTTCCGGGGCGGGGCCTTGCCAGATGTTCCAATCGAGTCCCTTGGGAACGGGACTGTCCGCGACACCAGTGACACGGCGACGAAGCTGACTGTTCCATGCCTTGGCCATGTGAACCGTGCCAAGTTTACCCGATCGGACGTACTCGATGGCTTCCTTGTAGTGCGGCACACTACGGCTCTGAGTGCCTGTCTGGACAATTTTTTTGT
Organism: Planctomycetia bacterium; assembly: GCA_009918525.1. GTDB lineage: Bacteria > Planctomycetota > Planctomycetia > Gemmatales > Gemmataceae > RGDT01. The sequence continues at coordinate 18,145 of RGDT01000025.1, read as the reverse complement.
ATTTCCGAGCCGCCGCGAGGGCCTGATGACTCTCGAAGGCGTTATTGGAAACCGGTTTTTCGACATAGACATGTTTACCAGCCTGACAGCCCCAGATAGTAGCCAAGGCGTGCCAGTGGTCCGGCGTGCAAACGACGATGGCATCGACCGACTTATCGGCCAAAACATTACGGAGGTCTTGGACGCATTTGGGGGTTGTCTTCTGCACGTCGGCGATCTGCTTGGCATAAGGAGCCAAAAGCGGTTCGTTGACATCGCAGACGTGCGTGACCTCGGCCTGGGGGAGACGGGCGAAGTTGAGACCGACACCACGCCCTCGGCCCCGGACGCCGACGATGGCGAGGCGTATACGGTCAGCGGGTTCGGCTTTGCCGACAGCTGACGAAAGGACAGCGGCCCCCGTGGAAAGGACGAAGGTGCGGCGGTCGGGACGGTTCATGACAACTCCCAGCGCGGCAGAAAAATTGGAGAGGAAAGTTAATTATTTAATCCTAGTCGATGAAATAATTAAGGCAAGCAGTGTACTTTTGACAATATAATTTGTACATTTGTGCGTTATGATAACTTGTCTTGATTTCACGGACAGGGCACGATATAGGCAATTCTTCCGCATGGAAGCATGGAGCGGAACGAAAGGCGAGCGGGGTGTGTCAACGCCCCGATTACCGAAAGGTTGTTCCGAGGTGTGCATGTCAGAGCACCCGCAAGGGAACCGCGTCCAAGTCTGGATGCCCGCCGCGATGGGGTTATTCGCCTTTGTGGTCGGCTGTAACATCCTCCATTCTTCGAGGCCCAAGGAACAATCACCTACCACAGAGCCGGCGACTCCAGTCATTGGCTCACCCGCACCGCGGTTGCCGTCGAAATATCAGGTTCGCGTTGCTCCCGTGATCTTCCTGAGCGATTTTGAAATACGTCCCGATCTTCCGCTGTTCAAAGAATTGAGCCAACTGCGCGAACAGGTTCAGAAGGAACTTCTCCTGCCACCAGCGACCGATCCGGTCAAGGTCTATCTTTTCGAGAACGAAAAAACCTATACCGCCTACATGAAATCGACTCGCGAATATCGTGATCTGCCCGACCGTCGCGCTTTCTTCGTCGCTCAACCGCGCGGCCTGACCGAAGACTTACTCATCTATACCTACTGGAGCAAACGCATTCGCCAGGACTTGCGTCACGAACTGACCCACGCCCTACTGCACAGCGTTATCAAGGAAGTTCCTCAGTGGCTCGACGAGGGAATCGCCGAATATTTTGAGTTGCGCCCTGAACTGGAAGGCGTCAATCCCGACCATGTCCGCCGACTTCGTCGCGAATTGGCTTCGGGTGAAGTCCGTCCCGATATTGCTCGTCTGGAAAGTCTCACACAAGTCGAACAGATGAAAACGCCTCAATATCGTGAATCTTGGGCCTGGGTCCATCTGATGCTACGCGGCAAACCGGAAGCACGAACCGTGTTGCTGTCCTACCTCCAACAACTTCGCGGCACTCGTCATCCCGGCCCGCTTTTGCCGCGTCTGGAAAAAGTAGTTCCCGACCCCGTGCCGGCACTAGGCGAGCACCTCGCCCAACTCGAACGCAATCTACCGCCCGACGCGGTGGTTAATCCCTGAGTTGGGTCAGCGGCCCATAGGAGTCTTCATGCCCTGGCTGATCGGTATCGACGAGGCCGGGTATGGGCCTAACCTCGGCCCGTTCGTCATGAGTGCCGTCGCCTGTCGGGTCGATGCAGCGACACCGTCTTGCCTATGGGATGCGCTGCAATCTGCCGTACGCCGTGCTGGAGGGAAACGCGATCCGCGAATCGTCATCGACGACAGTAAGAAAGTCTACGGTAGCGGTAAGACACTGGCAGGACTAGAGCGCGGCGTATTGGCACTGCTGGACCAACGGCCCACCACTCTGGCCGAGTTCGTTCGTTTATTGACCGACGAGACCCAATTTTCCGAACTAGCCAGCGAACGTTGGTGGAGGGGTACTACAACCATCCCGACCGAAGTGACCGCAGACGAAGCAGACGATTGCTACCGTTCGTTGCATTCAGCGAGCGAACAGGCAGGCGTACGTGAATGGCGAATCGTCGCCGGTGTCGTCTGTCCTCGCCGGTTCAACCGTATAACGGCTCGTGCCGGCACGAAAAGCGTCGTCCTCGCTGATGGGTTTGTCCGGCTGGTACAGACATTGTTCGACAGCACGCAGGACAATCTCGACGTGAAGGCTGACAAGCAAGGAGGCCGAAATACCTACCGGCTCCAGGTGCAACAGGCAGTCGGCGGCCTGGTGCGAACCGTTGAGGAGAACGAGGAGCGGAGCCGATACGAAACGGCCGTGAACGGGCGAGTGGTGACAGTGACGATCGAGCCGCGAGCCGATGCGTCCAATCTGTGCGTAGCGTGGGCGTCCATGGTTAGTAAGTATGTGCGTGAGCTGTGTATGAGGGAGTTCAACGCTTTTTGGGCCAACCACCTACCTAACCTGACACCCACGGCTGGGTATCCCAGCGATGCACCGCGATTTTTGGCAAGTATTCAGGAAAAGGCGGTCGAGCTAGGGTTAACACGCGAAGAGTTGTGGCGGGAGAAATGAAATGCGCCAATTTTAGGCGAGCGGGAGCGTGTCAACGCCCCGCTCGCAACCACTTTCGGCTCTGATGGCGACGGGTCTGTCACCATCCGCCGTCGGAGTGTAGAATACACTTATGTTCTCACTGGGTGTCGGTTACCATAAACGTTTCAAGATGGAACGACCGTTGGCTGGGTTGCCACGAGCGATGCTGCCCTGCGGTTATGGTGCAGTGGCATGGAACGCGGATTTGTTGGAGGCGCACGCCGAGGTTTTGGCTGGCTGCTTCCGCGGCAGTCAGGATGCCATCCTATTCCCCAGTTTGGGCTCGCGTGATGGTTGTGCCCATCTACTCGCCGAAGTCGTGCGGCGTAAAGGTTTCATCCCCGAGGCTACCTGGCTGATCGTCGGCCCCGAAGGACCGTGTGGAACCATCCAGGCGCTACGCGAGCGCATCGGCCTGGCTGCCATACAGAACGTGGGGATCTTGCCCGCCCATCAAAACAAAGGGCTTGGCCGTGCCTTGCTGCTGCGATCGCTCGGCGGCATGGTAGACACAGGCTATGGACGTGTCCTGCTCGAAGTGACTGCCGATAATTTTCCGGCGTTACGCTTGTATTCGGGACTAGGTTTTCGGCGAACACGGGTGATTTATAAGGCCGTGCCTCTGCGTGCGGGGGATGACTCCGCGATCGTGATCTGATACAAAATAGGAACTATTCATTCAGGGAGTGAGGCAAACCTGTGCCCCAAAACGTTAACCAGCATACGTTTAACAACGGGCTGACCTTGCTTGCCGAACGGTTGGATCACGTCCGCTCGGCCGCCGTCAACTTCCTCGTACCCGCTGGATGCAGCCGCGATCCCATCGGTCGAGAAGGTCTGGCGAGCGTGGTGGCCGAACTGATCACGCGCGGAGCAGGGGATCGCGATAGCCGTGAACTGATGCTAGCGTTCGATAATCTGGGCATCGACCGTAGCGAAAGCGTCGGCGTGCAGCATATGCGTTTCTGGGGCAGCACCCTGGCGACCAATGTCCCTAGTGCTCTAGAACTTTTTGCCGATGTGTTACGGCGTCCGCACTTCCCCGATGAAGAACTCGAAGCGGCGGTCGATCTTGCCTTACAGGATTTACGTGGCCTGGAGGACGAGCCGGCCTCGCGACTGATGGTCGAGCTTCGCAAACGCCTTTATCCTTCTCCGTTGTCCAACGATCATCGGGGTACCGTTGCCGGTGTTCAGGCCATCACCCTTGAGGACGTTCGCGGTTATCATCAACGCTGTTTCCGCACCGGTGGTACGATCCTGAGTGTGGCCGGCAACATCGAATGGCAACCACTGCTGGATCGTGTCGGTCAACTCCTCGGTGATTGGACCGGCCCCGTCGAACCGCCCCCCTCTCTGGGACCGGAGCCAACCGGAAACGGACACGTCGCCAAAGAACTGGAGCAGACGCACCTGGTCGTTTCCTACAAGAGTGTTCCGTTTAGCGACCCGGATTACTACCAGGCTTTGGCCGCAGTCCATGTTCTGTCCGGTGGCATGGGCGCGCGACTATTTACCGAAATTCGTGAAAAAGAGGGGCTGTGCTATTCCGTCAGTGCTTCCTATTCGCCGTTGAAGGATCGCGGGGCCGTCGTCGGCTATGCTGCATCGCGTAACGAACGCGCTCAACGAACGCTGGACAAAATGATTGAAGAGTTCATTCGTTTGTCGGCTGGCATCACCGACGAGGAAGTGCAGCGGGTGCGAGTGGGGCTAAAAACCTCGCTGATCATGCAACAGGAATCGACCAGTGCCCGAGCGGGATCGCTGGCGAGTGATTGGTACAACCTCGGACGAGTGCGGTCGTTCGATGAGATACAATCAGCGATCCAGACGCTAAGTCCCGCGAGCATTCATGCCCATTTGGAGCGTCACCCCCCGCAAAACTTCCGTGTGGTTACTCTCGGGCCAACCCCGTTGAACGTCGCTTAAGAGCAAATCGGGGCGTTGACACGCCCCGCTCGCCTGTGATGATTCACACGCGCTCGAAGATAGTCGCGATTCCCTGCCCCGCTCCGATGCACATGGTCGCCAGGCCTAGCCGGGCACCACGGGCGATCATCGCATGGATGAGTGTCGTCGCGATCCGCGCTCCGCTGCCGCCCAACGGATGGCCGATCGCGATGGCACCACCGTTGACATTCACCTTTTCCGGCTCGGCTTTGAGTAGCTTGATGACGCTTAACGCCTGGGCGGCGAACGCTTCGTTGAGCTCGATCAAGTCGATGTCGGCTAGCTTCAGTCCCGCACGCTCCAGTGCTTTGTGCGTCGCCGGTACGGGACCGATCCCCATCACCGATGGATCGACGCCCGCGACCGCCATCGCGCGGATACGCACGAGCGGCTTGAGTCCCAGGGTGTTGGCCTTTTCTTCGCTCATGATCAGCAGCGCTGCCGCCCCTACGTTTAATGGACTGCTATTGCCCGCGGTCACGCTTCCGCCTTCCGGCATAAAAGCAGGCTTGAGCGAGGATAGAGCCTCTAGCGAAGTGTCGCGACGAATACACTGATCAACTGTCAAAAGCCGTTTATGCCCTTCTTCGTCGCGGCCCCACGTCGGAATGATCTCGGCCTTAAACGCACCGCTTTCGGTGGCGACTGCGGCGCGCTGATGACTACGAAGGGCGAAAGCATCCTGATCCGCGCGACGAATGCCATAACGCAAGGCAAGATTCTCGGCGGTCAGGCCCATTTGCATCGTCGCCGGGCTATGCTTGAAGTGCAAACGTGGCGAAATATCGTAGCCTTTTTCCATCGGAATGTGGTGCATGTGTTCGACACCACCGGCGATCTGAATATCTTCGCAGTCAGCCGCGATGCTCATGGCCGCTTGATGAATCGCCTGGAGCGACGACCCGCAGAGGCGATTAACCGTGCAAGCCCCCGCTTCAATGGGAACACCTGCGATGAGTGAAGCCATGCGACCGACGTTGTAGCCTTGCTCGTCTTGCTGTTTGACGCAACCCCAGTGAATGTCTTCGATGAGGGCACCGGGAACACGGGAACGCTTCAAAAGAGCCGAGATCAAATCGGCAGATAGATCGTCGGCCCGTGTGTCTCGGAACATGCCTTTTTCGGCATGGGCACGGCCGATGGGTGTGCGAACGGCATCAATGACCACAGCGGAACGCATGGAACACCTCCCCTGAATGACTGTTTATTGTATTGGAAATCGGCACTATCAGCAGGCAAAGCGTACGGGGAAGAAAGAAACAGGACAACGGCGGGAGTTCATCGGCATCGTTGACGTCGTACCGGCGTCGGCGAGGCGAGCATGTGCTTGACTCCGGCGACTCGATATCTATGACCTCTTTGCATGGCATCTGACCACGATGAAGCACCTATGACACCAGCACACGAACGGATGCTCGCCCGCTTGCTCATCATCGAGGGGACTGTGCTGCTTTGTGCCTTGCCGGCCGTGGCCATGCCTACGACGTGGATGGCCGCGATTCACGAAACGCTGGGATTGGGGCCAATGCCGCATGGCCCGCTCATGGAATATTTAACGCGGTCGCTGTCGTTGGTTTACGGCTTGATTGCCCCGATTCTGATGACGTTGGCTTGGGACGTAGATCGCTATAGGCCCCTGATACGCGTGGTCGGTTGGTTACACCTTGTCGGAGCATCTATCTTGGTTATCCTCGATTTCGCATCGGGGCTACCTTTGTGGTGGCTCGTGGTCGAGGGGCCTATCGTAGCGGGGTTCGGACTAGGCTTGTTGAACCTTACCCACTGGAGTCGGCAATCTACGACGTAGGGCAACTTCCAGAGTAGCGACTCGCCCAACAGCCTCTCGCAGTTCGGCCGCGTCGGCCGGTTGTTCGCCGAATCGGACGCGATAATAAAGGCGGACAATCTCCATCGGTATCATGGCGCACGAAGCGTATCCATGTTCATTGAGCCAGTAGCGTGCTTGCTCGGCCCACTCGCCGGGAGTCGTGTTGGCCACAGCGACCATTCGCCCCGGAGCCGTCAGGCAACGTCGCAGACGGGTTATCAAATCAGTTAGCCCATCGAGAGCGGGTGACTTTCGGCGGCGTGGCAAAACAATACCAACCACCCAGAAAGCGACCGCACCGACGGCCAGCAACAGCAGGAAATGAACCAAGGACAACAACATTTCGGGGGAGGCCAATCGGTCCAACATCCGGGCACGCTGATCGTGGTTGTAATTAACGACCAGTTCACGCCAAAATTCCTGCCCGCTGCGCTGCTGACGTTCCCACCATTTTGCCAGGGTAGAGACAGGAGTTTCGCTACTTGGAGTCGGATCGAGCACTAACCAATCGTAGCCGTCAGGGTCGGTGGCGGAAGGCACCAGAGCCTCAACCCAGGCGTGCGCTTGACTTTGTCGAACCAAGTATAACCCGGTCGATTGACGTTCAGCACCGACGTAACCTTTGATTAAACGGGTCGGCACACCTAGCGAACGGAGCATCAGGGCCAGAGCCGAGGCGTAGCGCTCGCAAGGGCCGTTCTTGACGTGCCACAAAAAATCAATGGTCGGGTCGAGATTCGGGTCGCTTCGTGTTTTTTGAAGGCTGTAGCCGTATTCGCCCGACTTAGCCAGATGGTCGCAAAGCGTGCGTGCCATCGTTTCCCACCAGATCGGTGCTAATTCGCCGCGATACGCTGCCAGCTCGCGACGCAGAGTTTCAGACGTCAACGACGAGCGCAGTAACAGATCACGTGTCCATGACTCCAAGCCAGGCACACCGCGTAGCAAACGCTGGACGTAACTCTCGCGGAAGGACGGAGCCTGCACCCGGTCGCGCCGCTGGTCGGGCAGCGTGAATTGATCGTAGCGGTATTCCATCATCCCCATAAAGGCGATCGGAATGGCCGTACCACCGTTCTCGAAGAAATAGGGGCCTGTCTCTCTCGTCCCTCCGACCACTCGGATCGGCAATTGATTGGGGACCTCCGAATACGGTAACGGGTCCAACAGAAATAGCCCGCCCGTTCGCCGTGGAACACAAAAACGATATTGCACTGCCTCGGGGCCGAGATCGCGAAACGTTGGTCGGACACGTGCCGGAAATAGTCCGCCCATCCAGGCCGACTCGCTTCGCCACACCCCTTGCTCGTAACGGTCCAGCGTGACGCCTCGAAATCGCGAATCGGACGTTAACTGGTCGGTCAATTGGCCGAGCTTATCGCGAGATTCAACCCAGAATGCAATCGATTCGTCCGGTATCAATCGGCCGCTACGCGATAGATCGATCTCTTCGCTGAAGCCGATACGACTCATCCCAAAACGCTGTTGACGCATTCCGAACCAGGACAGGGGGTCCCATTCCGGTTGATCGCTACGCGGCGTCAAAAGGAAAAGTAAGATAGTCAAAGACGCCACGGCCGCCCCCCAGCGTAGGCCCAACGGCATCCAGTCAGGCTGTTGGCTGAGGGGGCCAGTGACCCAGGCCGAACTTCGACCGCGTCGTTCGCGTTCGCCGGCTGCTAAGGTTGCCGCTGCCGTCACCACATAGGCAAGCAAAGCCAGAGCAAACAAGGTCCCACTGGCCAAGACACATCCGAGCTTGATCTGGAGAAGTCCTAGCCCCTGCAGTAGCCAGAAATCATCTTGCGAGCGAGGCCGATATAGTCTCAGGCAGAGCAACACCATTAACACAGGACCAAGGTAGGGCACCAGAGCCGCCGAGAGCGGTAATTCGGCAGACCAACCATCGGAGTTGCCGCGAAACATGACAAAGAACCATGTTCCCCCGGCCATGAGAAGGGCGATGCTATTTGCCAGCCATACCGGCAGAACCGTGCCACCCCGCAGAGTGTGCGCGATGAGGATCAACACCAGATACGCAATTAGCCCGAATGGTAGCCAGGGTAAATAAGGCAACTCAGCCAGAGTGAGCGCAACTCCCGCTAATGCGAGCGTCAGGTGGTGCAATGCTCGCGCCGAGCGACCGCTGTTCATGTGCTTTTCTCCGGCGCTGCGTAAAAAGTCAATTTGTCGAGGTCCGAGGCATCCAGAAGCGTCACCGTTCGCGCTAATTGATCCTCCAGAGACGTGATCAACGCACCATTCTTGTCGCCCGTAGCCACTAATATTGCCGAAGCCGTGCGCGGAACCAGAGGGCGCAGTCGCTCGCCAAGAAGCAGATCGGCGGGTGGTCGCGTCGCTTGGCCCACTACCCCGGAACCGCCCAGGGGCCATGACGAAACCGGGGCTTCCTCAGGGTATGGATAAGAGGCAGTTTCGGGAACAATCAGAGCCAACATTTCCTGAACCCGACGATTCAGCTCCGGGCCGGTTAGTCCTTCTTCAATGCAAGAAACGCTACCGGCAACGGCAACCAAGAGTCGATCACCGCGTCGCTGACACCACTCGTGGGCAATGGTCGCGACGAGACTGACAGCTTGCTCGAAAACAGGGCCGGCCTCACCAATGGGATCGAAGACGACAACCAAGTCTTCGCCCGGTACATCCTCGAATTCCTTGACCATCAGCTTTCCCCGCCGTGCCGAGGTACGCCAGTGAATCCAACGCAAACTATCGCCGGCGCGATAACTCCGCAAACCGTGAAAATCGGCGCGAGCCAATTCATGGCGTGCCCCTGCTTGGCGACTGCGTTCGCCGCGTGGATCACCCCCGCGCAAATGACGGCGGAACTGTTCACGCGACAGGCGTCCCGGTCGCGGCAACACCAGCACACGCAGCCCCTCACACAGCCAAACACGACAACGAACTAATCCGAAGGGATGGCCGCTTTCTGCAATCAGCGAGCCAAACTCCAACCAACCCCGCTTCGCCGGTACGACTTCGCCTCGACAAACATAGCGGCCGTGTGCCTCAACGCGATCGATATACCAATGGAGCGGTTGGTCTGACTCTTCGACCAATACTCCGCGGACGGCTCGACTGCTCTTGTTGCTTAATCGCACTTCGACCCGGCACGGTACACCCTGTCGAAATACCTCGTCCGTCCATCGCCGGGCCTGCAACCGCGACAGCCCACGGCCGACAGCTAACGCCTGCACAACGAAAAAAGCCAACAGAATACTGCCGAACAGAGCCAGCAAATTGATATTGCGAATAATACCGACCGATAGCAAAAAGCCGACGATGGCCAGCCAGCCCCAGCCTTCGCGCGGCAAATGCCATCGGGGGCGAGCGGGGTGTGTCAACGCCCCGATTGATGGACCTTCGCTCTCAGGCCCAGAAGCGACACCAGTACTTTTTGTTATCACCATAATTTACAGTTCGGCCGCCTCTGGGTGGGTAGATTGACACACCCGCTCGACTAAAGTCGAATGCGGATACCGATTCTGAAAATATGATACCAAATGGAACCGCCGGGTCTTCAGTCCTAGAGCGATTCCGCGGTGTTGGTAGCCGTGACGCCCCTATCGCAAACAAACAAAGAGGCCAGACGAGCTTAACTCGTCCGGCCTCTACGTCCATCCCATCCTCCGCGGTATTCAGCCGATCAGAAAGCCCACTCGGCACGGAAAAAGATGCCGTCGAAACCTAGATCGGTGTAACGCCGAGACATCTTAGCAGGTGTCACATCGTCCGCGAAATCCATGCCTTCAATCATGCCGAACCAATTTTGAAACTCGTATCCCAGCGACATTTTCAAATTGCCGCGACTGTAACTGAACCCAACCCCCAAGTCGGCAGTGGGGACCACTCGGTTGAATCGATCCACAACATTAACGATGGGTTGATTATCAGCGGTTTCTTCCAAGGTAGAACGTAGTCGGCCAGTCATTAAGCCTGCCGATCCGCGCAAGAATAGCCCGATACTGTCTAGGACGCGGAAATCGGCCGAACCGCCCACCCGCAGTCCACCACCGTCGAAAGTCAGCTTGCGACGGACGCTGTCCTTGGAGACAACAGAGCCGAGGTAGTTGGTCGTGAAGCTCTGATCGAAATTCGCAAGCCGGGGACCGAAGAAGGCCCGGACTTTGGTTCCTTCGTTTACATCGAAGCGTCGCCCGATTTCACCATCGAACACGTTCAAATTCATGCTATTGGCGGCCTGAGCTGAAGTGAACGTTGGCGTGAAAGACGGATGCGTCAGCGTGGGGAAAACTTGGTTGCTACCATCCGCACTTACTTGATCATTGCTCGAAGAGTGCCAATGGGTGTAGCCAAACGTGGCCTCAAGGCCGTTGGCAAAACGATAACCGGCGTTGAGGCGGAAGCCGGGATCATAGCCGCCTTCGACCGATTTGACGGTGCCGACCACACCAAGCATATTGGGGTTTGTACCAAGAATGGCGTAGTCTTGGCCTGCCAAGCGAGGTGCCCACAGGAACAACTCCCCGTCGATGAGAAAGCTCCCCGCTGGTGTCGCTTTCTTTGCTTCAGTTTTAGCCCAATCCCCAACCGGTTCAACCACAATAGGCTCGGGGGGACGAGGGCCGACCGGCTCATAGCTGACAACTCGGGGCAGACTCGCTTGGGGAAGCGGAAGTGAGGAGCGGGGTGTGTCAACGCCCCGATTCTCCGTCGCTTTGGGCAACACCGTCTCGGTTGAGACGGCGTTCTTCGGCGCAGCCGGGGTATTGCCCATTTTCTCATCGGCTGGTACGGCCGGAGGTGAAGCCTTTTCTGGCACCGTTGTCTTAGGCAAATTGTCCTCGGGCAAGATGGCTCGCGGGGGAGACATGTCGGGGACAGCTAAATTGGGCATAGTTACTTCGGGAGTTTTGATTGGCTCCGAAGGCGATTTGGGTGGATCAGCGGCAGCTAATGCTCCCCAAAACGCTAAACCCAACAGCGATTGCCGAAGAGTACCCATGACCCTGTCTCCCCAGACGGATGGAGTGAATGTGGAGGGGCAATAATCAGGCCGGGTCTAGGAATCAAGAGCAATATTTTCGGAGGCTTTGCCGTTATCGAGCCGAAAGCGTCTAGGACGTTCCCATTAAATCTGGGTGGGGTGATACAGAGGCAGAAGTGTCAGAGACGAACTCATTACCTTCCACGATCCAAAGAGTTTTTTATGAGAGAAGAAGAAGAGTAGTGCCGAAGGTGGGACTTGAACCCACACGCCCGATAGGACACAAGATTTTGAGTCTAGCGCGTCTGCCATTCCGCCACTTCGGCCTAAAATATAATATACCCTAAAAGCGGGAGAGGTTCAAGGCGGCAACAGACAGAAAAAGGTCCTTTGCCCCGGTGAACCAGCGAACGGGGTATGTCAACCCCGCGATAACGAAAGCGAGCGGGGTGTGTCAACGCCCCGGTAACGCAGTCGAGTGACCAACCCTACCCCGTGCTTGACAATAAGGATATTCCTTACGAAAGTCTTATCATGCGTGAGCGATTTCATCTCCCCGCCCGTGTGTACCTCTGTGGTCACTCTCTCGGCCCGCTCGCTCATGAGGTAACGGACGCCATTATTGCCGAACTCGACACCTGGCGAACTCTTGGGGTGACTGGGCATTTCGCTGGGCCGCGCCCGTGGATGAGGATTCAGGAAGGCATACGCGAGCCACTCGCGCGTCTCGCCGGGGCACGCCCGGATGAGGTCGTCGCGATGAATGCTCTCACTGTTAACCTTCATCTTATGCTTGCCACTTTCTTTCGCGGACACGGCAAGATCGTCATCGATGAACCGACCTTTCCCAGTGACCGTTACGCCGTTACCTCTCATCTTGTTCAACGAGGCCTGGATCCGTCCGAGTATTTGCTGACCGTTTCATCCCTGGACGAACTAGAGCAACTCTTATCCAAGGGGGGCGTTGAGCTTACCCTACTGGCTGGGGTCAACTGGCTCACAGGCGAAGTCCTGGCGATCAAGCACGCCTCCGACCTGTGCCGGCGTTATGGTGTTGTTCTCGGTCTGGACCTCGCTCATGCCGTGGGAAATGTCCCGTTGAGTTTGCACGAAGACGGTGTCGATTTCGCGGTGTGGTGTAGCTACAAGTATCTTAACGCCGGACCGGGAGCGGTCGCTGGATGCTTCGTGCATCAACGACACGGAAATGATCTCCGTCTCTCGCGATGGGCGGGGTGGTGGGGTAACGATCCCGCTACGCGATTTAGGATGCACTTGGAACGCGACTTCGTGCCTGTCGCCGGAGCGGAAGGCTGGCAGCTATCCAATCCCCCGATATTGGCGTTGGCACCCTTACGAGCATCACTGGGTATGTTCGACGAGGTTGGGATGGACAGCCTTCGCAAACAGTCGATCCAACTGTTTGAACAGTTGCTCTCGCTGCTACCTTCGACCGTAAGACTCTCGTCCCCACGTGAATGCCAACGACGCGGCAATATGGTCTGTTTGCAGATTTCCAACCCAGAGCGTGCGCAAGCCCGATTCGCCGCCGCCGGAATTGTTTGCGACGTTCGTCCGCCGGACACGATCCGAGCCTCGTTTTGCCCTTTGTACAATACACCAGAGGATGTCGAGGCGTTTGCTAAAGTGTTGTGTGAAGAATAACGAGCCGTCATCTCGGAACGCTGCCATGATCTACGACATCAGTCCGCCCATCTCGCCCCGATTGGCGGTCTGGCCGGGCGATACCCCTCCGACACGCGAAGTATTGCTTGAACGCCGACGCGGTGACAATATCACGTTATCCACACTGGCAATGGACCTTCCATCGATCAATGTGACTTGTCGCGTTATCTGGGCCGCTGTCAAGTGCTGAGGGTCAAGGTCGCACGGGGCCAGCGCGTTGGCCCCATCTCGCAAACCATTACGGCTGAGAAAGTGTTGATCGCGACAGACACCTACCCCAGCCCCGAAGAACAGTTCGCAGAAGATTTCGCGGCGTTGTCGGTCGAGATGATCGCAGCGCTAGCCGCTCAAGGAGTACACCTTATCGGCATCGACACGCCAAGCGTGGACTTGTTTGCATCCAAAGATTTGCCTGCACATGCCGCGTGCCTGAATTATGACATAGCCATTCTCGAAGGCTTGGTATTAAGCCAAGTACCCGAAGGCGAGTATGAGCTGATCGCGTTGCCGTTGCGGTTGGAGGGATACGACGCCAGTCCGGTAAGGGCGATTTTACGCACATGCTGAAGATCGACTCGCGAGAAGATCACACTCGCGAGTGTCCATGTCCCCTAAGACGATTCAAACCGCAAACAGCTCAAAAAGACCGCCCCATCAATTCCGCGAAGCGTCGCAAGTCTGCCATCAACGCGGCAAACTGCGGTGGTAGCAACGCCTGTGGGCCGTCGCTAAGTGCTTTTTCCGGGCAGGAATGTACTTCAATGTGAACGCCGTCGGCCCCGGCAGCGATGGCGGCCTTGGCCATGGAGGGGATCAGGTCCGGACGTCCCGTAGCATGGCTGGGATCGACGATGATCGGTAGATGGCTTTGGCCCTTGACGTTGGGAACCGCGCTGAGATCGAGCATGTTACGAGTCGATTCCTCGAAGGAGCGTACACCTCGCTCGCACAATACCACGTCGGTATTACCTTCGCTCAACACATACTCAGCAGACATCAACAAATCTTTCACGGTCGCACTCATACCGCGTTTCAACAAGACGGGCTTACGCGCTTGACCGACCTCTTTCAAAAGATCAAAATTTTGCATATTCCGTGCACCGATCTGGAACATGTCGGCGTATTTCTCCACGATGCCCACTTGCCGGGGATCCATTACCTCGGTGACGACCGGCATCCCCAGAGAATGACCCACATCGCGGAGAATCTCCAGCCCCTTTTCGCCCATGCCTTGGAAGGCATACGGACTGGTACGTGGTTTGAACGCGCCACCACGCAACAAATTAGCCCCGGCAGCCTTGACCGCCGTCGCGATGGTTCGCAAAATATCTTCCCCTTCGATCGCGCAAGGTCCGGCTACCATAAGTAGCGAGCCGCCGCCGATCTTCACGGGTTGGACGCCGGACAGATTCGCCCCTACCGTTACCACCGTATCGGCCTTACGCATCTCACGGCTGGCAAGCTTGAAGGGTTTCATGACCGGCAACACCTGTTCCACTCCCGGAATGGCCTGCAATGGTTCTGCCTGAAGTTTGCTCTCGTCGCCGATCACGCCGATAATCGTTCGCGTTTCGCCTTTGCTGACGTGCGGTTTCAGTCCCAATTCATGAATCCGCTCTAACACGTGGCCAATCTGCGCCTCGGTTGTTTCCGGGCGGATCACGATAATCATCTCAATCTCCTCGCTATCTATCAAAAACGGCTCACACGCAAGATTATGACGACTGCTGGGCATAAACCCGATCGCATCGCCGGACGCGTGAGGTTCGTTGTTGTTCAGCCCCCAACTGTCTGAGCGACTGGGAACGCTCCCAAAACCGTCAATTCGGCGCTGTGTTCCGCGAGTGCCTTGATCGCACGCCCCACTTTGGGTTCGTCGGGGTGTCCCTCGAAGTCCACGAAAAACAGATATTCGGATTTCGCCGTCTGCGATGGGAATGATTCGATCCACGTTAAGTTGATCTTATTTTGCTTGAACACGTCCAACGCCTCAGCTAGCGTCCCTGGACTGTGCGGCAACCGGAACATCACCGCCGTCTTATCCCTACCCGTTTTTTCCGCTCGCCGCTGACCAATCACGGCAAAGCGTGTTTCATTATACGGCGAATCTTCAATCTGCGCGAACAAGACCCGCAATCCATAACGTACCGCCGCCTGTCGGCTGGCAACGGCGGCGGCTCCCGGTTCGCGCATTGCCAGTTCAGCAGCGATCGAGGTACTGCTCACATCCTTGATCTGGGCGCTGGGCATGTTCTTGGCCAGCCAGTTTCGGCACTGTGACAGAGCCTGGGCCTTGCTGTAGATACGCCGAATTTCTTGCGGTTCGCAGTTAGCCACCAGATTGTGGTGAATGTGAACGCGCACCTCACCATTGATTTGCAAGTGCGGCATACGGACGAACATATCCAGCGTGTCGCTGACCCGGCCATCAGTCGAATTCTCGATCGGTACGACGCCAAAATCGACGTGGGAACGCTGTACTTCCTCGAACACGGCTGCAATTGTGCCCACCGGCACGAACTCGACCGATTGGCCAAAGTGTTCTACTGCGGCTAGATGGCTGAAACTATATTCTGGGCCAAGGTACGCGACCTTCAAAACCTTTTGCAAGGCGCGTGAGCCGGAGATTATCTCGCGGAAGATGGCCCGGATCGTGGTTTCGTCGAGGGAGCCTTTGGCTTTTCGGTGCGTTTCCAGGACGTTGGTGTAGACTTCTTCTTCGCGAGCTGGCGCGAAAATATCTTCGCCTTGTTCGCGTTTGGCGCGGCCGATTTCGGCGGCTATGGCAGCTCGTTCATTGATCGTTTTAACAATCATTTGATCGAGCTTGTCGATTTGCGACCGTAACGCCTTGAGTTGCGCTACGGTGCGAGTCGAACCGCTCCCGGTGATCGCCGAACTATTTCCGTCGGGCTTGCGCGCCATGGTGTCTCTCTCGCCTTCTTGCCGGGAGACCTTCAGGTCAATAAACACTAGATTAGAAGACTTCCTAAATCCGGCAAGCATCGGAATTAAGATAAATCGGCAGTCATCTGCCAGACACCTCCACGAACGTCAGCGATGCCTATCGCTCGTCTGTCTTTTTGGCAGCCCTCTATGAGCTATAGCAATAATCCAAGGATATATCTCTATTTATATCAACAACTTACAGCATCAATTGCCTTCTCGCCCGTCTTCGGCACGATTCCTGCATTGTCTTTTGTTGTAATTAGCGGGAATTAACCCAACCGCCGAACCGTTCTTCACGGCCGGCGATTCACACACCCGCCCAAATGGCGCGACCTAAAGGAGATGGACCATGGCGGAAGAAAAAATTATCGGTATCGACCTCGGCACTACCAATAGCGTTGTCGCGGTCATGGAAGGGGGCGAGGTTAAGGTTATCGCCAACCAGGATGGTAACCGGCTTACTCCTAGTGTAGTTGCTTTCACCGACAAGGGCGACCGCCTCGTTGGCGACCCGGCCAAGCGGCAGGCCGTGACCAATCCCCGACGTACGATTTACTCGATCAAACGCTTCATGGGCCGACGACGCAAGGAAGTCGGCGATGAAGAAAAGCTGGTCCCGTACAAAATCGTCGGCGGACCCGAAGAACCGGCCAAGGTTGACATCGACGGCAAGAACTTCTCGCCGCCCGAGATCAGTGCCATGGTCTTGCGCAAACTCAAGGAAGCGGCCGAAGCCTATCTAGGCCAACGGGTTAGCAAGGCTGTCATCACCGTGCCGGCGTACTTCAACGACGCTCAACGTCAAGCCACACTCGAAGCGGCCGTCATCGCCGGTTTCGAGCCGGAATGGGAAATCACCGACCCAGTAACGGGCCGCAAAGATAAGCAGCGGATGCGCATCATCAATGAACCGACCGCCGCATCGTTGGCCTACGGTATTGAAAAGAAAAAGAACGAACGCATCGTCGTTTTCGATCTGGGGGGCGGTACGTTCGACGTTTCGGTTCTGGACGTAGCCGACGGCTTCTTCCAGGTGATGAGCACCAACGGCGATACGCACCTGGGCGGTGACGACTTTGATCAAGTACTGATTGACTACATCGCTGAACAGTTCAAGAAAGAGAACGGTATCGATCTTCGTAAGGATCAAATGGCATTGCAGCGGTTGAAAGAAGCCGCCGAACGTGCGAAGAAGGACCTATCGCAGCAGGCGAACACCGACATCAACCTGCCGTTCATCACAGCCGACGCGAGCGGGCCCAAGCACCTGCAAATGAACATCACGCGAGCGCAGTTCGAGCGCATGGCTGACTCGCTGATCGAGAAGTGCCGTAAGCCGGTGATACAGGCATTGTCCGATGCGAAGCTCAAAGCTTCGGAAATCGACGAGGTGGTGATGGTAGGCGGCATGACCCGTATGCCGCGAGTGCAACAACTGGTGAAGGAAATTTTCGGCAAGGAAGGTCATCGCGGCGTCAATCCCGACGAAGTGGTGGCGATCGGTGCGGCAATCCAGGGAGCGCAATTGCTGCTGGGCAGCAAGAGCGAAGTGGTGTTACAGGACGTGACACCGTTGAGCCTGGGCATCGAGACACTGGGCGGACGTCTGACGCGAGTCATCGAGAAGAACACGACCATCCCCACGGAAAAGTCGCAAGTCTTCAGCACCGCATCCGACAACCAACCGGCCGTGACGATCAGCGTCTATCAGGGGGAAAGCGAGATCGCCAAGAGTTCGGCCAACCGGCTGTTAGGCGAGTTCAACCTGGAAGGCATCCGCCCGGCCCCGCGCGGCACGCCCCAGATTGAAGTGACCTTCAAGCTTGACAAGAACGGTGTTCTGGAAGTTTCCGCCAAGGACAAAGACACCGGCAAAGAGGCGAGCGTTAAGATCGAAGGCTCTAGCGGTCTGGACTCCAAAGAAGTCGAACGGATGCGCAAAGAAGCCGAGGCCCACGCTGCCGAGGATAAGCGAAAGATTGACCTGATCGAGGCTCGTAACGAGTTGGATAACGTCATTCACACGGTCGAAAAAACCCTTAAGGAGCACGACGCCAAGATCGGCGCTTCCGAGAAGGGTGTTGTCATGGCTGCCGTGGAAAAGGCCAAGTCTGCTTCCAAGGCCGACGACGTGCAGACGATGGCGGCCCGCG
>RGDT01000240.1 GCA_009918525.1 Planctomycetia bacterium | reverse complement strand
CGATGAAGGTCAGCGCACCAGTAGCCGCATCGCACCGGTAACAAGCGATGGTGTCGTGCCCGCGATTGGACACATACACAAATTTGCCGTTGGGATGAACGACCACTTCGGCTGTCGAATTTCCCTTGTGTGGTTTTTCGAGAGTGGACAAGGTGTGGATTTCCGTGAGCTTGCCTGCTGCAGCATCATAAGCAAAGGCAGTGACGGTACTATCGAGTTCATTGCAAACGTAGGCGTATTTCCCGCTCGGATGAAACGCAAAGTGACGCGGGCCTGCCCCGTCCTTAACCACGCCTGCGGGCGGATCGTTGCTCGTGATTTTGCCTGTTTCTTTGTCGAATTTGTAGATTAATACTTTGTCTAAACCAAGATCAGCAACAAAGGCGAAATTGTTGGCCGCGTCGAGATTGATCGAGTGCGCATGGGGTTCACTTTGCCGTGATTTGTTGACACTCGAACCCTTGTGTTGGACGAAGCCGGTCGCCTTGCTCAGTTTGCCTTCATTGTCGAGGGGAAGGACACAGGCACTACCGCCGCCGTAGTTCGCTGCCAGGACGAATTTGCCGGCCTTGTCAACGACTAGATGGCATGGCCCACCGCCTTCACTGGAGGCGCTATTGAGCAATTTCAGCGTTCCTTTCTCGCCGATTGAGAAGGCGACGATCGCGCCGCTACGGGTCTTCTTGTCGAAATCGGCAATTTCGCCAACAGCGTAGAGATATTTACTCGTGGGATGAATAGCGAGGAAGGAAGGATTAGTCGTCTCGGCGGCAACTTCCGGCGTGCCGAATTGGCCGGTTGCCGCGTCGAATTCGGCCATGTAAATACCCTTACTTTTGCCCCCGCTATAGGTGCCGAAGTAAGCGATGAACTTGGAAGCGGACGCAGACTGTGCCGAAACGGGTAGGAGCTGGGCAAGCCCAACGAGCAGTAGGCCGAGGGGAATGAGGCGGTTCATGCAAAAAGTCTCCCGGGAGAGAAAGATATCCACGGGAGATTTTTTAGCGAATTTGTATCAGGGGGTCAGGATACATGACCATTTTGTGGTTACATCGTTGCTGAAAGATACGCTTCCATGCGTTTCGCTCGGGGTAGATGAGGCCCGTTGGCCGGTATGTCCATTTTATTTGTGAACAACGGTGTACCAACTTATCGTCTGGGCGAGGCGGGTGAAGACACCGTCCCGACTCGCGGTCGATATCTCTGTAAATCTTCAGGATGCTTGGGCCACGTAGCTCATTTTGAAGCTTATACCGTCGCACGCTCAATATCCGCTGGATTGGGAAAATCCTGCCAGCGAGAGCATTGTCGCCAGAAGGCCAGCGGATTATCGAGGACGATTTTGCGGATCAGTTCTTCGGGATGGCCACGCCGACGCAGTTCCAGCACCAGTTCGGGCACGGCCAATGGATCGCTTTTGCCCCAATCGCCGGCCGAATTGGCCATGATACGTTCGCCCCCGACCATTTCGATGATGTCGGCGGCTCGTTGGGGTGTGCATTTGGTGGTGGGGTAGAGGGTCATGGCGCACCAGTAACCGCCGTCAAGGGCGAGTCGGACGGTGTGTTCTTCGACGTGATCGACACAGACGCGCTGGGGATCGACACGCGAGTCGCCCTTGAGCATATCCACGATCATTCGCGTACCTTTGTACTTGTCTTCCAGGTGCGGCGTGTGAATGAGGATGAGTTCATTGGTAAAGGAGGCGAGGTCGAGGTGCTCCTGAAAAACGATGGCCTCGTTGCGTGTGTTCTTGTTCAGGCCGATCTCGCCGATCCCTAGAACATTAGGTTTGTCAAGAAATTCGGGGATGAGCTTAATGACATCGCGTGACAGGCTGACATTTTCGGCTTCCTTGGCGTTGATGCACAGCCAGGAATAATGGCGGATACCGAACTGAGCGGCGCGACGGGGTTCGACTTCGGTCAGATGGCGGAAGTAATCGCGAAATCCTTCGGCAGTACCCCGGTCGAATCCCGCCCAGAAGGCCGGTTCAGAGACGGCGATGCAGCCGGAGAGGGCCATGCGGTGATAGTCGTCGGTAACGCGGGAGATCATGTGGATATGCGGGTCGATGTAGAACATGGTGCTAACTCCTTAAATTGTATTGAACTTGGGTGGTTGTCTTTCGGCTTGGTTTTACTGGTTGGTTCGGAAATTGTTCTCTTCAAAACGTCTGACCTAAGTTAGGGTTGAGTTGAAACCTATCCCTTGATTCAATGTTAATGTGAGGGTGTGAAAGAGGACAAATATAGCTTGTCCAATAAACCTTGTCGGTGCACTAAAAAACCAAACCGACTAATGTTATTCTCACAGGTAGCTAAGGGTAGTCATGTCGCAATTTTAACTGTATTTTCAGGGTATATATACACCTCTTCCGCCAATGAGCCGCCGAACACCTTGTCACGGAGGCGAACGGCACTCTCAGGGCGATAATATTTTCGGATGTTAGATGCCTCCTTCGCCAATGGATGATGACCTCCTACTAGCTTTACCTTGAAGGGGTCGAAAAGCGGATCGTCCAACTTGCTAGCGATACGTATTACTTCCCCATATGCTATGTCGAAGTTGTCGTCTGTTATTTCGTCTGATGCCACGTAAAGATATCGCTGCATCTCGTCACTCTCTTTGAGCCAAAATGCGGTTTTAATGGGGATGTATTCCTGGAATTCGGCGAGGAATCTACTCCCCGCGTAGATTTCATCGATTACCACCGGTCCCTGATCCATATCATCACCCCGTTTGGACGATGCGTGATTGCATTGTACAGCTTTCTGGCCTGCTGCTCCGAATTCATTGTATAGCGAGCAGTCTCTTTCCAATCTTTCACGATAAGCCAGTTTCCCTTTAATTCTTCGTTTAATTTCGCGTCACTATCGCGTGTTTCCGCTAGGTTGGCCAATAGCACGAGATCTTCGATGCTGTGCGTCCAGCATTTTTCCGAAAACTTCTTGTCTGCGTAAATGATCTGTGGTTCATCGGCAACACGTTTCAGGACACACGCCTTTAGACCGCACTCGACAGCGTATCCCGAAACGTAGTAGGCTGCCGACCATCGGTTGCCATCCAGCAACAATTTGGCATCATCCAGCCAACGAGCTGCCAATTGCTGCCAATCTGAACGGGTCACTTTGTCGTCCTCTAGCTACGCCCCCTTCTCCTCATCTCCCCTCATTTCACGAACGATGCTGCGACCGCGTTGGACAGATGCACCAGCCGCCAGGGGGCTTTTTCACGCAATGCCGATGTCAGTAGCACGGCGAACCTTTGCGTGTGCGGGTCCAGCCACACCATCGTTCCCGTCGCGCCGGTGTGGCCGAACACCTGTCGCCCCAGTAGGTCGCCCCAACTGCCCGGCGTCCCCGGATGATTCATCCGCCAGCCCAGTCCCCACGGCTCGGTACGTCGTACTTTTTCCGGTAGGTCCGGAAAATCGTCGAGGCGGTTTGTTGTCATCATTTTCACCGCAGCCGGCGAAAGCAAACGTACCCCTCCGTAAGAGCCGCCATTGAGTAACACTTGGCAAAGGATCGCGAAGTCTTCCGGACTGCTGAACATGCCACCCCACGGCGAGCCGAGCTTTCGCCAATAGTCACTATTCCAGTCGAAATTCGATGCTTTCTGATAGTCGGGAATCTGCACGCGTACAATTCGCTCCGCAGCTAATCCCTGTACGCCTAACCGGGTTGACTTCATCCCTAATGGCTCAAATATCTCCTTCCGCAAAAAGTCGCTGATGGTTTCGCCGGTCAATCGCTGCACGATGTCGGCCACTACCAGTGTGCCCATGCTCTGGTAGCTTAATTTCGTACCAGCTGGGAATAGCGGTTTCGTCTCCTTAGCTGCCGCCTCCATGAATGTCTGAAGCGGAGCGTGGTCGCGTCGTAGTTGTTCGTTATTATCGAGCATGTCCGGCAGTCCGGACGTGTGCGTGAAGAGATGGACGACCAGCGTCTCGTCTTTGCCATGGGCCTTGAACTCGGGGACATAGCGCGTCACGCGGTCGCTGAGGTTCAGTAACCCGCGTTCGACTAACATCATCGCGGCGAAGTATACGACCGGCTTGGTGATCGACGCCATTAAAAATAACGCATCATCGCGAATGGGTTTTGCGTCTTTCTCCGGGCCTTGTCGTCCGAAGAATCGCGGAGGCAGCACTTTACCTTGGCAACCCACCAAAATCGCTCCGCCGGGAACGGGGGCATCGGCTCCTGATGTCCATTTTTTCAACAGATTGTATGCCGTGTCCAGACGTTTGGTGTCGATGCCGATCTCTTCGGCTTTGGCGACAGGTAGGCGCGCTTCGGCTTTCAGAGCCGCGACACCGGCCGCGGCACCGAGCAGGGCTGCACGACGGGAGAAAAGCGGTTGGCTGGTCATGCGATGATCTCCTTGACCACTCGGCCATAGACGTCCGTGAGGCGGAAATCGCGTCCGGCGTGGCGATAGGTCAATTTTTCGTGATCCAGACCCAACAGGTGCAAAATCGTGGCATGGAAGTCATGAACGTGAACCTTGTTTTCCACTGCACGGAAGCCGAACTCGTCTGTCGCGCCGTAGGCCATACCACCCTTGACGCCGCCGCCGGCTAGCCAAGTCGTGAAGCCCCAGTGGTTGTGATCGCGTCCGTTGCCTCCTTCGGTGGTGGAAGTGCGACCGAATTCGCCACCCCAGATTACCAGGGTTTCGTCCAGCATTCCGCGTGCTCGCAGGTCCATCAACAGGGCAGCGATCGGTCGGTCGATGTCGGCACAAAGGCGTTTCGTCGTTTCGTTGTGACCGCCGTGTGTGTCCCAGGGTTGGCCGTTGCCGTAATACACCTGGACGAAGCGGACGCCGCGTTCGGACAGACGACGGGCCATGAGACAGCCCCGCGCGAACGCACCGTCCCCATAGGCCGAACGCACCCGCGCCGGTTCGAGACGCACGTCAAACGCATCGGTCGCGCTGGTTTGCATTCGATAGGCAGTTTCCATTGCCTTGATTCGTGCTTCCAGCGCCGCATCAGGGCCGTTCGTGTTGATTCGCTCGTCATTTAGCTTTCGCAATAGTTTCAGTTGACGCTGTTGTGCTTCCAGCGACAAACTCCCGTTTCGCAAAAACGGAATCAGACGCGATGGCTCGACGTTGGTGTGATTGACGTAGGTACCTTGGTGCTCGCCAGGTAAAAATGCACTCGTCCATAATTCCGCGAACCGCACCGGCCGACCCGGACACAACACCACATGCGCTGGTAGATTCGCATTCTCGGTACCTAGCCCATACGACAACCACGCTCCCATACTCGGCCGCAACGGAGTCATCGAGCCGTTATTCATCATGAATAACGCCGGGCCGTGATTGGGATTATCGGTGTGCATCGAGCGAATGACACACAACTCGTCGGCAACCTCGGCGATCCGCGGCACGGCATCGCTCACGGGTAGACCGCTCTTGCCGCGAGGCTGATAGGTGAAAGGAACGGCCATCAAAGCCCCAGTCTTGTTCTCCGTGCGTAACTCGACCTCTTTGGGCCTTTGTCCCGCGTATATATTCAACGCGGGTTTGGGGTCGAAGAAGTCGGCCTGAAAAGGTCCGCCGTTCATGAACAACTGGATGACCCGCTTGGCGCGCGGCTTGAGGTGCGGGGCAGCGGGTGTCTCGGTCAAGAGCGTTGCCAAGCCGACCGTGCCGAGGCCGGCCCCCATCGCGCCGATCATTTCTCTTCGCGTGTACATGGCCTGCCTTTCAATCGACGTACAGGAATTCGTTGCTGCCTAACAAGACTTGAGCGTATTCCGACCAGTCCGCACCGGCCGCGGCCAGATAATCCAGGCCGAGCCGGACTTCCGTATCGGTCGCCGGACGGGCAAACAACCATCGATACCCCTGACGCACCCGTGCGGCATCGTCTCCGGGCAGCGAACGCAGCCGAGCGGCCAGGGTCATCGCCTGCCGTCGCATAAACTCGCTATTCAGGACGAACAGCGATTGCAACGGCGTCGTTGTCGCCATGCGGCCGGGGCTATGCGTTGTCGGGTCGGGGAAGTCGTTGAGCCTCAACAAATCGGGTAGTTCGCGTCGTTTGACGCCCGCGTACACTGTTCGGCGGAGGTTGTCGGGCCGATCGAGAGCCAACGATGGCCCTCCCAAGGTATCTTGCAGCGTGCCCGTGACGGCCAGAACCGCATCGCGCCACGCTTCGACCTCCAACCGACGACG
>RGDT01000239.1 GCA_009918525.1 Planctomycetia bacterium | reverse complement strand
ACGGCCGTAGCAAATGGGGGCAGTCGCTCTTGCTGGCTCGCCGGTTATTGGAAGCAGGCGTGCGGATGGTGTTCGTCAACTGGCCGCGCGAGCCGGGCGACATCAGTGCGGGGAACCCCCTGTGGGATACGCACTCGCAGAACAATTCGCGTATGAAAGATGTTCTTTGTCCTCAGTTTGACCTTAGTTTCCCCGCTCTCATCGACGACCTCGACCAACGCGGCATGTTGGCTGAAACGCTCGTAGTCGCGATTGGCGAAATGGGACGCACCCCGACGTTCAACAACGCAGGAGGTCGCGATCACTGGGGCAACGTCTGGCCTTTCTTGATGGCCGGTGCAGGTATTCGCACGGCACAGGTGGTTGGTTCCAGCGACCGGCGTGGAGCGGAGGTTCACGACGGCAAAGTCACGCCGTCCGACCTAACCGCGACGATGGCCCATCTGTTGGGCATAGGTCATCATGCCATGTTCCCCGACAAGTCCGACCGTCCGCACAAGGTTACGGAAGGTGAACCGATTCGGGCCGTCTTGGGACTCCAACCCGCCACGCTAGAGCGAGTTGCCCCTGGTGGTGTGGTAGATTCCCCACAATTTGTCGGCGATGGAATGCTGATTTACACCGATTTTGAGCCTCCCGCCGTTCTGAATGGGCCAGAAAAGCCGGTTCGCGGTTGGCAGGCGTTTCCGATCGTTAACGACGACTCGTTCGGCGTGATCTTGGGCCGCGTTCCCGGCAGGCGCTCGCGCAGTGGTGAGCATCACGTCGGTATCGGCTACGGTCTGAAAACGGGTAACGGGTCTGGAAGAATAGCTCAAGGCACACGAGCCATGCTATGTCAGGAAGTGTTCAACCCGCGACCAGGGCGTTACATGTTCAGGGTTCATGCTTCCGGCGGCGCGTTCGACCGTCCTGATTACTATCGTGACGTGTGGGCGAAACATTTTACTTGTAGGCTGATTATCTTCGGGTACCGCGACAGCGGAAAAGATCCGCGACATATCGTTGAATTCGCATCGCAACCATTTGCGCCCGTCTTTGCCGGTCCTTATGATGCGGATTATCGGCCCTATCAGGTGAGTGCTCTTCTTCGCGATCAGAACGGCGGCGGTCAGACACGCAACGGTATCGGCGTCGCCGTAGTGGTCGAGAAGACAAGCACGGGCGAACTGGATGTATCGAAGGGCGGGCCGCGTAGTCAAGGATTGATTCGGATTGATGACGTGAATCTTGAATTTAACGCAGAATAAAAGAATTGACCATGCAAGGGCGACAAAGTTGGCCGAAACGCTCGTCTGCTTTCTCACGGAGAGGTGCCGCTCCCCATTAACCAATGGGAGGAGCACGATCAATGGGGCAGGGCCATGTCGATCGTGTTTGCGGGGACAGGTGTGCCGGGTGGTCGGGTGATTGGGGCGACGGTTCGCGTGGACGGCGATGCTCGTGATGAACGATTTCCCCCGGCTGAATATGCTGCCACTGTCGATCGCAAAACGGGTATCGATCCCGAGCAGCGACTGGCGATGCTGGACCATCGGCCTGTGAATCGCACCGACGGTGGTCGAGCAATAGACATACTTTTTTGACCGAGCGGGTTGTTTGCTAGTTTTGGAGCGCTTTATGAAACATTCAGCCATTGGCTCGCTCGTCTCGCTGGCGTGCGTTACCTTGATGTCGTCGTACGTTCAGGCGGATGATTTACGGGTGCTGCCCGAATCCCGCGACAAAATCCCGTCCGCTCTTTATGCCGATTTGCTCCGTCAGGCTGAGGCGGCCATCCAACGTCGTACCGAATCGCTGGAAAAGATCAAAACCGTAGATGAAGCTCGTCAATGGCAGAGACAACGACGCGAAATGTTTCTTCGTATACTTGGGCCACTGCCTGAACGCTCGCCTTTGAATGCTCGTGTCGTCGGCACACTGCGAGGGGATGACTATCGAGTCGAAAAAGTGGTCTACGAAAGCCATCCGGGCCATCACATCACCGGTGCGCTCTACGTACCCGAAGGCAAAGGCCCGTTCCCGGCTGTTCTGGTACCGTGCGGCCACAGCTTCAACGGCAAGGCTGCGGACGCCTATCAACGCGTTAGCATTCTCATGGCCAAAAATGGTATAGCGGCCTTGTGCTATGATCCCATCGGTCAAGGCGAACGCTATCAGACCTATGCAGGGGGGCAAGGGCTAGGAGCTGGGTACAAGGGTAGTCCGTCGAGTGTCAAGCAGTTAGAACGCATAGCGCTCAGGCCGAATTTCAATCCCGTTGAGGAACACACACTCATCGGTATCGGTTCCATCCTCGTCGGCCTCAATACGGCAACCTATCGCGTTTGGGATGGGATGCGTACCATCGACTACCTAGCGAGCCGACCGGACATTGACCCGAAACGAATCGGTTGCACGGGAAACTCGGGCGGCGGTACCTTGACGGCTTATTTGATGGCTCTGGACGACCGCATCGCCTGTGGTGCACCGGGTTGTGCTATCACCAGTTTCCGTCGTTTGCTCCAGACCGCAGGGCCACAGGACGCCGAACAGAATCTGTATTCGCAACTGGCTATGGGATTGGACGAAGCCGATTTTCTGCATCTACGTACTCCGAAACCGACAGTTCTGTTGGCCGGTACGCGCGATACCACGTTCGACATTGTCGGTACATGGGAAGTGTTCCGCGAGGCGAAGCGTTTTTATGCACGCTTTGAACATCCCGAGCGTGTCGATCTGGTCGAGGCCGACGCACCGCACGGATTTACGCCGCAGTTACGGGTTGGGGCCGTTCGCTGGATGCGTCGCTGGCTCCTAGGGAAGGATGATGCCATCACCGAACCGGATTTTAAGGTGTGGACCAATGAGGATTTGTACTGCACCCCTAAAGGGCAGGTGATGCTGCTGCCTGGTGAAAAATCGGTGTTCGACTTCAATCGGGAGCGTGATGTCGATTTAGCGAAACGAAGAGCCGCAGTCTGGAAGACCACACCCACGGGCAAGTTGATCGAGCAGGTTCGGACCGTCGTGGGCGTACGTCCGCTCAAAGATCTACCGCCGCTGCGTCATCGTCTTGTCGATACCGTCAAACGCGATGGGTATGTCATCGATAAAATGGTTCTCAGCGGTGAAAGTGGTGTTGAATTGCCTGCGCTGGCCTTTGTTCCTCCCGATGCATCGGGTGAAGCGTATCTTTATCTTCACGGTGAGGGCAAGCAAACGGACTCAGCTCCCGGAGGGCCAATCGAGGCAATCGTACGCCGCGGGCATGTGGTGTTGGCCGTCGATCTTCGCGGACAGGGTGAGTTGTATCGACGTCATCCGCGCGACTGGGGCGGATCGTTGTTCGGTCCTAACTGTCAGGAATTCTTTTTAGCCTATTTATTGGGCAAATCCTTGGTGGGGCAGTGGACTGAAGATGCACTAGGGGCCGGTCGTTTTCTCGCTTCTTACCGAAGCAAAGACACACCTCGCAAATTGCATCTCGTCGGGATCGGCGCGGCCGGTGTGCCAGCTCTCCACGCGGCCGCGCTGGAACGGCAGTTCGCGTCGGTGACACTGCGGCGAAGTCTAAGAGCGTGGGCGGAGGTTTTGCGCGCCCCCACTGTTGGAAATCTCTTGCCGTTGACGGTTCACGCGGCATTAGAGACTTATGATCTACCGGATCTAGTTCGTGTACTGGGAGATACGGTGAAGGTGGTCGATCCGCTGGACCTGCTCAAGAGTCGGCCTTAGTCGATTGCCGCCCGGTGTTCATTCGGAGGTTTGCAACGTGAAATATCTAATCGCGATTGCGTTTTTATCCATCGCCCTTGTGGGATGTGGCGAATGGAACCCGCTCGCCGTGGGAACGCCGCACGATCCTTGCGATAGACCGGTCGAGGGGAAAGCGGGTTTACGAGCCGGCGTTGCCAAAGTGGAAATCACAAACAAGAAGTCGTTGCCATTCAGCGATCCGCTGTACGTCAAAGCTCTGGTTCTCAAGAGTAGTGATGCGACGGCGGTGTTGATCACGCTGGACGCGGTCGCGGTCGGTGAAATCGGCCCTATCCGCAATGATTATCTTCCGAAAATACGCGAACAACTGCAAAAAGATATGTCCATCGCCCCAGAAAGTCTCATAGTCAACGCCAGTCATTGCCACGGTATTGTCTGCGCCGACGTGGAAACAAAGACGGTCGAAGCCGTCAAGACGGCAGCGGCAAACATGGTACCTGTCAAGATTGGTGTCGGCGTAGGCAGCGAGACTCGCATTTCGGAAAATCGCCGACTCAAGCTCAAGAGCGGCAAGGAAGCGGACGTTCGTCATGCGTATTCGTTGCCGCCCGATGAGGAGGTCGCCGAGGTCGGGCCGATTGATCCAGAGATCGGTCTATTACGGCTCGACAAGTCAGACGGACAGACACTCGCCGTTGTTTACAATTTCGCCTGTCATCCGATCATGGGTATGCCGAATGGCGGCAACACAGCCGATATCGTTGGATTTGCGTCGCGCGTGATCGAGGACAACCTCAGTCCCGGGACGGTCGCGTTATTCGTGCAAGGGTGTGGTGGCGACATCAACCCCATACGGTACAAGGATGTTCATCAGCCGCGTAGTGCGGAACCACTGGGTAATATGCTAGGTCTCAGCGTGCTACAGGCAGTGCGAAAGATCAAGTGCGAAAACAACAACACGCTTAAAATTAACAACGAGACAATCGGCCTGCCGCGAGCTGATCATGCGCCACAAATCGAAATGTTGGAAGCCGAACAAGCTCGACTTGTGAAATCCTTACGTGGCACGACTTTGAATCTTAAGACGTTTCTCGAATTAGCCGGTAAATACAATTTATCCAAAGAATTCCCCTCGTATTATTCGCATCTGTACATGACTGAGAGAGCACAGGGACGTGAAGACCTGGCCAAAATGGACGAGGTAAATCGCAAGGCACTTCAAGCTTATATCGACAATATCCTAACAACCGAAAAGTTGACCCGCGTTCAGACGAACCTCGCACTGCTACGCAAGCATGACCTGACCAACCGGGCCGCAGGCCGAAAGCCGTTGAATGTGGAGATGGTGGGGCTACGTGTAGGGCCATTTGTTATGGTCACGTTTCCAGGCGAGTTGACGGTAGAGATTGGATTAAATATCAAAAAGTCTGCAATCAATAAACCAACTTTTGTGGCAGGCTACACAAACGGGTACATCTACTATACGCCGACAGCTAAACAGTTAAAAAATCGTGGCGGGGCACAGGAAGACAGCGATTGTCTCGTTGCGCCGGAATGGGAAGCATTGTTCTACAAGCGAGTAGAGGAGTTGTTGAAAAAGATGTGATCTGGACCAGTCTGCCACTCCTTTCCAACTTCTCGCCAATTTGGCGGAGGAGGAAGGTCGAGTCGGGAGGTGGTGTAGCGAGTCATTCGTACCACTTTCCGACGACCATCGATACTGGTTGTGAAATCACTGCTTGATTCGCTTTCCGTCTCTGGATAGCATAGACTATGCACCGCTGGCGAAAGCGAGCGGGCTAATGCTGAACCCCCAAGATTTTCACCTCGTTTGACTTCCTTATGAATGATGCTGCGCCGATTCGCCATGTGTCGGTGCTTCCTCGTGAAGTGCTGCAATGGCTCGACCCCCAACCCGGCCAGGTCATCGCTGACTGTACCACGGGTGTTGGTGGTCATACCCGTTTGTTGGCCGAGCGTGTCGCACCCGCCGGTCGGATTCTCTCACTTGATCAGGACGCGGCCATGCTCGATCTGGCTCGTCCGCGATTAAAAGGGTTGCCGGTGACGTTCATCAATGCCGCGTTCGATCAGTTGCCTGAAGTACTGCGAGAGCAAGGCGTTGTACGTCTGGATGGTGTATTAGCTGATCTAGGTATCTGTTCCGATCAGCTGGACACCGCCGAACGCGGTTTCAGTTTCGGACAGGATGGACCGCTCGATATGCGGATGAACCGTGAAGAGACAGAAACTGCCGCCGAGATGATTCATCGCCTCTCCGAACGCGATCTGGCCGACATCATCTGGCGCTATGGTGAAGAGCGTTTCAGCCGTCGCATCGCTCGCCGCATCATCGAGGAGCGTAAGAATGGTCGCATTCAAACCACTACACAACTGGCCGATCTCGTTCGCCGCTGTGTACCACGGGGTAAAGGGATCGACCCCGCGACACGAACTTTTCAGGCTTTGCGCATCGCCGTCAATGACGAACTCGGAGCGCTGGAACGCTTGCTAGAGTCGCTACCAAGTGTCCTTAAGCCG
>RGDT01000238.1 GCA_009918525.1 Planctomycetia bacterium | reverse complement strand
CCGTGTGTTATTGCCGCGCCGCTTTGATCGTGATGTTCACGATTTGGGTTTCTTGTTTTTCTCGACCTATCTACGTTGGTATCACCACACGGGCGAAAATGTTCTTCGTGACGTGCTGATCGATGCCGGGCGCACGCTCGCCTTGCGTCGGCGTCCAGCGGGCTATTTGGCGTCGTTCGTCGGTCCCCAGTCGTTGTTCATCGACATTATGATGAACGTCGGCATCATCTTCTGGGCTGCTCGTGCTTGCGGGGACGATGCCCTTCGTCAAGTCGCTTTCGACCACTGCCGGATGACCGCTAAATATCTGGTACGAGATGACGGGGGCACGGCACACGAAGGCACCTTCGACGATTCTGGAAACTTTATCGCGCAGACGACCCATCAAGGCTGGAGCGGTGAGACGTGCTGGTCGCGCGGCTTGGCCTGGTCGCTGTACGGCTTCACATCGGCGTATCGGTTCACGTGCGATCCTGCTTTCCTGGAAGTGGCGCGAGCCAATGCCGCCTTCTATCTCCGGCGAACTCCCGCAGGCATGGTCCCGCCATGGGACTACGATCTACCTCAAGATGTGCCGTCTTTGTGGGATAGTTCAGCCGGGGCGATTGCCGCCAGCGGATTATGGGATCTCGGCGAGGCCGTCCCCGATGCCGACGAACGCGACCGCTACCATACCGCAGCGCTGACCGCGTTGCGGACGCTGTGCGGCGAACCGTTTCTGGCGATCCATACGCCTGGATGGGAAGGTATTTTGAAACAGGGTATTTATCATTATCATAAGAAACTCGGTGTCCGGGAATCGGTGGCGTGGGGTGAACACTTCTTTGTCGAGGCACTGGTCAAAGCCCGTGCCGGGCGATCTTCCGCAGGATGGTGAGCCATGAAAATGGGTATAATCAGCGACACGCACGACCGAGACGACCGCGTGATTGGCGCCCTCGAACTATTACGCGATGAGGGAGCCGAGATGCTCATCCACTGCGGCGACATCACGCAACCGCAAACGGTTCGCCTCTTCGCCGGTTGGCAAATGCATTTCGTCTATGGTAATTGCGACGGGCAACGCGAGGTTCTGGCTGCCGCGATGGACCAGATCAACGCGACCAATCACCAACGCTATGGCCATCTCGAAATCGAAGGGATAAAGCTAGGTTTTCTACACGGCGATGATGAGCAGATGTTGCACGATTTAGAAGTGTCTGGCGCGTATGATTTCTTGTTCCACGGTCATACTCATGTTGCACGCGAACGGCTCAGCGGCCCGACGCGGGTGATCAACCCTGGAGCGTTGCATCGTGCGGCGTTTCATAGTGTGTTGTTGTTGGATTTGCCTTCGGGTACAACCAAGTTGTTGCGTGTGAAGTGATAAAAGAACGCCGCCCCGATCATTAGGATCGAGGCGGCGTCGGAATGATGGCTGGGTGTCGGCTTAAATGTCCATTTCTTCCTTTTCGGCCATCGTTCGCAGTTTTTTCATCGCCCGGGCGTTGAGCTGACGCACACGTTCCTTGGTGATGCCGAACTGCTGACCGATCTCTTCGAGGGTCATGCCCTTGGCATGGCTATCGAGTCCAGCTCGCATCCGAATGATCTCCCGTTCGCGTGGTTCGAGCTTCTCTAGCAAGCGGTTGATGCTCGCCGTGGCTCGCTCCTTGTTGGCGACGGCTTCGTGTTCGTCGGTGCGAATGTCCGGTGCGACCTCGAAGACTTCCTCGTGCCCCGTGACGAATCGCTCGCGGCGGTGCTTCTCGTCCGGTATAGTACGGGCAAAGTTCTTCATGATCGCCCACGAAGCGTACGTCGAGAACTTGAAGCCTCGGCTGGCGTCGAACTTTTCCACCGCTCGGATCAGCGACATATTGCCGTCCGAGAGCAGCTCGAAAAAGTTCTCCGACTGCCCGTTGTGCCGACGAGCGATGTTGACCACCAGCCGCATGTTGCTGTTGATCAGGATGTCTTTGACATCGTTCGCCTTGCTCTGGAGCGTCTCGATCTGTTCCAGCAGGTTTGTTTTGACCTTAGCTGGATCGAGTTCGCCGTTGATGAGCATACCGTCGCGCAGCTGTTTCGCCTTGAACTTGAACCAGTTCATCTGGCGGAACAGGTGGGCTTCCTGCTCGCGGGACAACAGCGGAAACTCGTAGCACGAAACCAATTCCGGCGGAACATCACGCGGGGCGTGCATGGTCGCCTTTTTAGTTTTGTACTCTTCCAGGTTCGGCATCGGCCCGATGATTTCCGCCTCTTTGCCCGTGAGGTGAAAGTCGGGATGATCAATATAGTCAAGCGGTTGCTCCAACAGGTGCTTGGCACGCACCTCGTTGATTACTCGATAGACCGAGTTACGAGTCCGCTGATATCGTTTCGCGAGAGTTTCCACGGTTATCCCCCGTCGGTAAGAGCTAAAAATCGATTCCTTCGCTTGGGCGTCCAGTGGTCCGGGATGTCTGGGGAACACCGCCCTTTCGGGATGCTCCCTGTCATGATTACGAATGGTGTACCGAACTGTTTCAATTGATCGCCGAATTTTCCGCGCTATTCTTCGGCTGATGTCCGTCAGGGTGCCTCCTACATTCGACAATCGTTTGGCTCGTCTGAGAATGTCCTGCCTTTCGGAATCCGTCATCTGAGAAAACTTACTACCCTTCTCCACCCGCTCGCGATGGGCGGTCATAAACCGCTCGATCACGTTTGGTTCAAAGCACATCTGCCGCTTGCCGTCTCGCAAGATGCGGCGGCCAACCAGGCCCAAAGACCGCCAACGGCGAATGGTCTTCGTGGAGACGTTCAGCCGTGTGGCGAGTTGATCCAGGGAGACCAGTTCGACCACTTCAACGGGCAAGGTTTCGCCCAGTGCTTCAATCAATAACGTCAGGTCGTGACGAAGTTCAGCACCGGGAAGCAGCAGGTCGGGATACGAATCCGGGCGATAATCGGTGACCCGAAAGCACACGAACTGGTACGGATAGGACCGTCCTGGTTCGATTTCGTTCAGGAGATTCCGAGCGCGAAGCATTTGTTCCTGTCGCCGGGGCAGCGGCGCGAACCGAGTTTGCTGATCGGTCAGTTGCTTCATCGCTGGATTCTTGAACGCGTTCACGGTATCACCTCCGTTGATTTCGTCCTCCCTATGTGCCTACTATCTGTCCAACCCCTTAGATGCCCGTTTGGTGTCGGGGGTTCGCTCCCTTGTTGATGGGACACATCCCCGAAGGCGTCTCGTTTGCTATCTCGATCTTCTTCTGTTGGATCGGACATCGCACGATAAGAACGCCTCCTTGCTTCTGACTTGCGCCGTTCACCAACGGCATCCTACCTCACGGTTGTTCGAGAGAAGTCACCTTCGTCCGAACGTTTATCCTATGCAGCAAAACGTGAGCCAATTCGGACCACGACGGGGCCATTATTGCACCATCCTTGTATTTTAATGAACGCAAATTATTAATATATATGGTCTTGTGGAAAAAATATCATCTGGTTCATCTTCGTCGGCCGTGCTGTATTTTTTTGCGATAGTGATCAAGATTACATACCAGTGTGTACAATTCTGCAAAAACGGCAGGTGGATAACGCGCAGCGAATGGTCGCCGGATCGTGTCATCTTTGTTGGTCCTGCTCGACGTGGCGCAGTTGAGGCCGATGTCGCCGGCGGTGCCCGTGCGATGAGGGGCGATTAAGTTGGAGCGTCAAACGGACAAGGGAGTTCGCGGACTCCTTCACACGGGAACGATGAAAGGAACGCGGATCGAGTTGACTTACGAGGAGAATGGAGCCAAGCCGCGAAAATCTGTGACGGTATTGGACCTCGTACTCGCCGGAAAAAGGTAACAACATCCCTGCCGCCACACCGAGAGAATAGTTGGTTCGCCGGCGCAAGTAGAACACAATGTTTCGTTGTAATTTTGACGATCGCCTCGCTTGGTTGATAAGTTGCTGAGTGGTCGAAGAAAGAAAGCCCGAGAGGATGGAGACAACACCATGATCGCACGTATGATGACGGGAGTCCTGCTGTCTGTAGCTCTCACGATGGGTGGGGGAACAGTATTCGCCGACGAGAACCGGTTCGCGGTAGTCACGGTCAATAACAACACGAAGGATGTGAACATCCACTTTAGCTACCGGTGGGGCGACGGAGAGTGGAAGGAACTCAAGAATCTGAAGCCCGGCCGTGCCGAGTGGTTTGCCATCCCCTTGAACGACAAAGGGGGAGCCCCCCGCTTCCAGATCAGGATCAACGAGGCCGTCGGGGCTGCGTTGCCGATTACCCGGACATTCAACTTAAAGTGGAAGCCGGCCCCGGACCGAGGAGTCAAGTTCGGCCATCAGTTTGAGATCGTCAGAGACAAATCGAATAACGACTACGTCTCGGTGTACGATCAGGAAAAGTGATCGCTCCCTTGTCGCCTCACGATACTTCCCAACGAGCGGATTAGTTTCAGGTAGGTTTACTCTCTCCAAACGAATGTCGGCACATTCCGTTAATTCCCTCGACATTCCTTTGGAGTTTTGTCCGCCCATTGCTGCATATCAACGAGTGTCACCACACATCATCAAACGGCTGTCGTTGCGTTTGCTTCTTCGGTTGCTTTCGTCGCTTCACTATCTTTCACCTCAAAGGCCAGCTTTTTCGCGGTTCCGAAACAACGGCTTCTCCAGCTACTTTGTCGTACCCGCTCCGTCTGCTGTTGCAACGTCCGCCTCATCGCCCCTTGCTTTTCGGCCGGAGGCTATCCCTCTCCTAATCGTCACTGCTTGGCACATCCGGCCCGGCGTCGGCTTGATCTTCGCGTTTGCCCCAGTGATCCGATGGGACGACAGGATAAAATGATACTGGAGGTGCTCCGATGCGTTGCTTTTTCGCGTTGTTTCTCGCTGCCGTCTTCGTTCGGGGCGAGGAGGCGGTTCGGCTCAGCGAGGCGTTTCCCGTCGGCGCTCGCTATCGCGTCAAAACCCGTGTCGAGCTTAGCGGTTCCATGGCTCTACCCCCTGCCAAGGGCAAAAAGCCCGAGTCTGTCGGCGTGGCTGGGATCAGTGCCATCGACTATGAAGAACGCGTCCTGGGTGCCGCTGCGAACGGTGACGTAACGAAAACCATCCGTACTTGTGCCCGCTTCGACTTCCGTCGTACTTTGGCCGGCCAAAAACAGGAAATCGCTCTGCGCCCCGAAGTCAAACGCTTGGTTGTCTTACGCAAAGGACAAACCGAAATACCCTTTTCTCCTGACGGACCCTTGACCTGGGGTGAGATGGACGTGGTTCGTACCGATGTCTTCGTCCCCGCGCTGCGCGGCCTGTTTCCCGCTGATGCGGTCAAACAAGGCGACCGTTGGCGTGCTTCGGATTCCTCTGTTCAGGAATTGACGGACCTGGAGAAAATTGATGAGGGGGCGGTTGAGTGTCGATTAGACAAAGTAATCGCTGACGACAAACGTCGTTTCGCTCGCGTCACCTTTAGTGGCACAGTCAAAGGCGTTGGCGAGGATGGGCCCGCACGACACAGCCTGAGAGGATGGTACACGTTTGATCTCGATGGCTCTTACCTTTCCGAACTCGTTCTGACTGGCACCTTGACGATGTCCGGACCTGATGGGAAAGACCTTGGTAAGATCGAAGGCCGTTTCGCTTTGGAACGCACGACAGGTGGCACGGCAATCGACCTAAGCGAAAAAGCCATCGCGGACATTAAACTCGACCCGGACGATCAGAACACGCGGATGCTCTACGACAATCCTGTGCAGGGCTTACGCTTCGAGTATCCCCGTGCTTGGCGAATTGCCCGCGATGCGGCCGGACAAGTCACCCTCGATGGCGCTAGCGGCAGTGGGCTGCTCATCACCCTCGACCCTCCCGGGAAATCGCCCACCGTTCGGCAATTGTTGGACGAGTCACGGCAGTGGATGCTCAAACAAAAAGGCGAAGTTACCCGCGTTATCCCCGCTGCAACCTTGCGAACCTCGCCTCGCCTGGAAGCCTTTTCCTTGGAGGCGACTATGGGCCGACAGTTGTTTTGGATGGATTACTACATCACCGAGCAGGAGGCCGGCGGTGCTACGCTGGCGGCACGGCTTGTACCCAGCGAGTTGAAACAATCGCGGAAAGAAGTAGAGAATATCGCCCGCAGTATGGTGATACAGCGGAAGAAATAATTGCTTACCCGACGTTCCGCAAAATTACCAACACTTGTAACGTGCCCGGACGTGTCGGAACACGCTGGTCTAAGAATTTTTTCACTTCTACCGA
>RGDT01000237.1 GCA_009918525.1 Planctomycetia bacterium | reverse complement strand
ACCGGCAGACGATAGCTACGTATCGCAAGCACGAGATAAACAGTTGATCTCAGAGGTGTTGCCTTTGGCTTCGATGAAACCGGTTTTAGCCGTGCGAAAGGGAAATCAGAAAAAGCTGAACAATTTGGATGTCATCTTAGCTTCGGATGTGAAACTATCTCACGCGAACCCGGAAGCGGCAGCGGTGGGAAAATTGACTCGCGACGCACTGATTCAATCAGGCCGCTGGGATGCTTTTTCTAAACGTATCGTTGTTCAGAAACCAACCGTGAACGATGTGGCCGCCGACCTACAACTTGGTACAGCGGATGCAGGCTTTGTTTGGGACGTTACCCTCAAGCAGATACCGGAACTGGAGGCGATACCAGCTGGTGAATTACCCGCCGCGAAACTCTCGGCTTGTATTGTCCATTCCAGTAAACAACCCACGGCCGCACTACGATTCGCGAGGTATCTAGCGGCAATTGACGGAGGAGCGAAAGCGTTCTCGGATGAGGGATTCACCGCGGTAGACGGCGATCCCTGGGAGCCTACACCTGAAATACGTCTGCTAGCTGGTGCGATGTTACGCCCGGCTGTGGATAAAACGATTGCGGCGTTTGAAGCACGTGAAGGGGTGCGAGTGACACGGGTGTACAACGGTTGTGGTATACTCGTAGCCCAAATGAAAGTGGATGGTGCACCGGATGCGTTCTTCGCTTGTGATCGTGAATTCCTCGATCAAGTAGGCGATCTATTCGGGGAGGGTACGACAATAAGTAGCAATCAATTAGTCATCCTTGTTCACAAGGGAAATCCACACGGAATAAAAAAACTCAAGGATCTAGCTCAGCCAGGTCTTCGGGTTGGTATCGGTCACGAAAAACAATGTGCTATGGGTGTGCTAACTCAACGCACGCTCAAGGAAGATCGCTCGACTGAAGCGGTTATGAAAAACGTAAAAGTCCAATCGCCCACTGGCGATATGCTGGTCAATCAAATGTTGACCGGTTCGCTGGACGCCATAATCGCCTATATTACGAATGCGGCGGGGCACGCTGATCGATTTGAAGCGATTTCGATATCGATTCCGTGTGCGTTTGCCGATCAACCGTATGCGGTAAGCAAGAAATCGAGACATCGTTATCTTGCGGAACGCCTGCTGGAATCGATTCGGAAACACGAGTCAAGGCGCGTATTCGAGCAAAACGGGTTCACCTGGAAAGCGAAATGAAAGACCCGTCTGCATCGAAGAGATTTGACACGCCTCGCTCGCCGTGTTTTGATCTCTCCTTTCTGATCCTCTGCAGTTCGCTGGGTGGTCCCTACGTCTTGTTGATTGTGGCCCTGCTGGCGTCAATGATCGCCTACACGACGCCCGCTGAAATTTTGGCAGCACTGAGCACTCGTGAGATTCGGTTCTCGGTTTTTCTTAGTGTCGTATCATCCACTCTCAGTGCGATAGCGTCCGTGTGGGTGGCCGTGCCATTGGGTTATGTAATGTCGCGTTATGATTTCTGGGGGAAAAAACTGGTCGATGCCTTGTTGGATATACCGATTGTCTTGCCACCTTTGGTAGTGGGATTAAGCTTGTTGATCCTGTTCCAGACGCCTCCCCTGAGATGGTTCCAACAGTTCATTCCGGTCACTTATGCGATCCCCAGCGTCATCATTGCACAATTCGCCGTAGCGGCCGCGTTTGCGGTGCGGACCATGCGCGTCACTTTTGACCAAATACCAACGCGACGAGAAGAAGTAGCTCTCACCCTGGGTTGTTCACGTGGCGGTGCATTCTGGCGTGTCGTACTGCCCGAAAGTTGGCGGGGATTATTAACAGCGTTCACTCTGGCCTGGACGCGATCTCTGGGAGAATTTGGGCCTGTGCTTGTCTTCAGCGGCGCAACCCGGATGCGTACCGAGGTATTGCCGACCACCGTCTTTCTGGAATTGTCTGTCGGAAACCTTTATGGCGCTGTCGCGGTTTCGCTCCTCATGATCGTCGTCGCTGCGGTCGTCCTTATTGTTGTTCGTAACTGGGGACTGGAACGCCCATGATCGAACTCGATAGTATCACGATCTCGGCTGGCTCCTTTGTCTTACGCGATGTATCGCTTCGGGTGGGATCGGGTGAATATGCCGTTCTGATGGGCCGAACTGGATGTGGCAAATCGACGCTGCTAGAGGTCGCCGCCGGACTGCGTAGCATTCAGTCGGGTCGAGTGATATTAGCGTGCCAGGACGTAACACGATTGCCGCCATCGCAGCGCGGCGTTGGCTACGTTCCTCAAGACCTTGCCCTCTTTCCGACCCTGACGGTTCGCGAACACTTGGCTTTCGCTCTACACGTACGACGAATGAAGATAGGGACTCGTGTGACGGAGTTAGCCTCGTTCCTAGGTATAACCGACTTACTGAATCGCAAACCATCGGGACTTTCAGGCGGTGAAGCCCAACGAGTAGCACTAGGTCGTGCATTGTCGTTTCGTCCGCCCGTGCTGCTCCTTGACGAACCTCTGT
This sequence comes from Planctomycetia bacterium, assembly GCA_009918525.1. Classification (GTDB taxonomy): domain Bacteria; phylum Planctomycetota; class Planctomycetia; order Gemmatales; family Gemmataceae; genus RGDT01. Next base: position 3,745 of record RGDT01000237.1, on the reverse strand, counting down.
CCGCACTGGATGAAGATACACGCGGTGACACGATGGATCTGCTCAAACGCGTTCAAAAACACGAAGGTGTAACCGTACTTCACGTAACCCACGCTCGCTCTGAGGCCCGAATTCTGGCGGATTGCTTGTTCGTCATCGAAGCGGGGAAATTAGTGGAGAAGTCAAGCGGGGGGTATGAATCCAACCTGGAGAGGGGCGATCATGAAGATCACATTCAGCTACCTCGCTCAACTTCGCCTCATGGCAGGACGAGTGAGTGATGATCTCGAACTAACTGAACCGTGCACTTTGGCCGGATTGCTGCAAAGTCTTGCTAATCTGCGCCCCGAATTGCGATCCCTAATTTTCGATGGTGAAACGCCGCGACGATCTTTGCTCGTGTTTCGCGACGATCAGCGTCTTTCGATGGCAGATGTGATTTCCACTGATACCGACATTACCCTCATGACGCCCATTGCGGGCGGAAGCGGATTGAGTGATGAGGAACGCGCTATCTATGAATGGCAAATGTGGACTCCGGGATTCGGCGAGGCAGGGCAGGAAAAACTTAAAGCCTCAACAGTCTTTATTTCTCGTATCGGGGGCGTCGGAGGAGCGGCAGCGCAATATCTGGCGATGGCGGGTGTTGGCCGATTGGTTGTAGCCCACGGAGGCGATGTACGCCCAGACGATCTGAACCGACAAGGGTTGATGACTCATGCCGGACTTGGTCGTCCACGAATCGAGATGGCTCTAATGACGTTACGAGCACTTAATCCACGTGTAGAAGTTATCGCTCTCGGGGAAAACGTGAGCGAAGCGAACGCCCAGAAATTGGTTGGTATGTCTGATTTGGTTATCAGTGCCGCGCCCCTATTCGCTGAACGGTTGGCGATGAATCGTGCGGCCGTTCGCTTAAATAAACCACTAATTGATTGTGCAATGTATGATCTGACGGGACAGATAATAACCGTATTGCCACGACGTTCAGCCTGTCTGGCATGTTTGTATGCCGAAGCACCGCCCGCATGGCAACGTAGATTCCCTGTCTTTGGAGCGGTTTCCGGAACGGTCGGTTGTCTGGGCGCAGTCGAAGCGATCAAGTTATTGACAGGGCTAGGTGAATCACTAGCCGGAAAGTTGTTCCTTGGCGATCTTAGAAACATGACTTTCCGGCAGGTTGCGATAAATCGTGTAGCGGATTGCACCGTCTGTGGTAGGCATGACACCGTCGAATGCTGAAAAGGTTCACGGTTCGGGCGAATCGGTGCTTACCTTTGACCATCGCTTCAACTTAAATGTCGCAGCATTGGTCTTGAGCCATTTCGAGGCCAATGGACCGAATTGGTTGAAATCGCCCGGTGGCGTCCATCCGTCCTTTTCGGTCAAGCCAAGTTGCCCAAATAGTGCCAAAGGCGATAGATGGGGAGAAGACGATCGACCGGACCAATCGGCAGCAGCAAGGGCTTCGAGAATGAGCTTACTTTCGGCTAATGGAACACTTTGTTCTTTTGCACCAGGACGCTGCGTACGATAGCGTGTTATTAGAAGCGCCGCAGTGTTGAAGCGGACGTCGACTTCTTTAGATTTTAACCCTTCAAGCGGATTTGCAATCATTTTGACTGCTGATTTTGCCAGTTCTATTTGTTTTTTGAAGTCCTCATCATCAGCTTTACGCAACACAGAGTAGTACATCTCGGCGACATAAACTTCTTTTTTCGTCGGATGTTTTACTAGTGTGAATAAGGCGACATCTTTCGGAGTCAACGTCAGGCCCGGTCGTCGTCCTGCTGGAGCAAAAAAGCCCACTTTTACTTTATTGCTGCCGGAGCCGAGCAAACTTTCACTGACTGTCACTTCGGCTATTTGCATCATGCGGTCGTCGCCTGGAGCCAACTCGGCGGCGACCAGTTTGTCGCCAATACTGGTAACCGTTCCAACAAAAACGCCGTCGGATGCCGCGACTCTCAGGGCCATCGGTGGCGGTGCCATCACCCGAGCGGTCACGGCGTTCGTGACCAATAGCAAGGCCAGAGCAGTCCAAGAACGTAACATTGGTATCCTTTCTTGTTTCTAATAGTTAGAGGGAACCGTCGGTATTACACGACGGTGATTGACGAATAAACAACACTAAATCCATTCCCAGACAAGAAGCTTAAGGTTCCGGGTCGGCAATTGACTCCAGAGCCGGACGCGGAAACGCTTTCAGCTGGTACTTCCCGGCGTTCGCCTTCAACCACTCCTTGGCAGCCTCTGGTACTTTGGCGAAGTCAGTAGGTTGCTTCCAGCCATCGGAAGGTTGTAGCTCCAGACGGAAGAACAATGACTGCGGCGTCATCGCAAAGCCCATTCGGCCTTCATTTGCTGATTTCCAATCGACTTCGGCCAGATTTTCCAAGATTAGTTTGCTCTCCTGGAGGGGTACTTTTTCGGTGGCAGCAGTTGAACCGGGCATCGGGGTGCGATATCGCGTGATCAACAAAGCTGTCGTGAGGAACCGCTCATTAGCGTCCTTGGATTTCAGACCGGCCATGCGATTATTCAGCATCTGTGTAGATTTTTTGATCTCAGCGAGTTCGTTTGCGAAGTTAGGGTTACCTTGTTTGTTGATGACACCGAAGAAATCAGTGGGTACCATCACGCCTTTTTTCGTTGGATGCGGTTGGAGCATCAACAAGGCTTCCTGATCGACGACTAGCTGTACGAACAAGCCACGACTGCTTAATCGAGGTGCCCCCGGCGGCGGAGGTGGCGGAGGCAATACCAGACCGACCTGAATTTCCTTACCCGGCTTCCCCAGAAGCGTTTGGTCAACCTTCAAGGTGACAATCGACATCTGCCGTCCGTCCCCCTTAAACATCTCGGCGGCGACCGCTTTTTCGGACACCTTAGTCACTTTGCCTACGATCACAACCTGGGCCGTCGCGATACGCTGGCCGGGCGGCGGCGGAGCAATCATCAGGGCAGATGCCGTACCGGCCATCCCACAGACAAGAACCATGAGAGCCAACAATCGACGAATCATCGAAAATCCCTCAAGATCGAGTTAACCAATTGCATTCTTTAAGTCTTCACGCAAATCATCAACGCTCTCGATACCGATAGACAGTCGAATCAAGCCGTCATCGACTCCACGGGCGGCGCGAACTTCCAAGGGAATGCTGGCGTGGGTCATGCTAGCCGGATGACAAACTAATGACTCGACACCACCTAGACTCTCAGCAAGGCTAAAAAGTTTGGTTAGCGACAAAAATTGCCTTGCCGCCTCCGCGCCGCCCTTAAGCCGCAGGCTGACCATACCGCCGAAATCGCGCATTTGCCGTTTGGCTGTCTCATGGCCTGGGTGAGATTGTAAACCGGGGTAATAGACGCACTCGACATTAGGTTGCTCGACCAGCCAGTGCGCCAGAACGCGAGCGTTTTCGCAATGCCTCTGCATACGCACTTCCAATGTTTTGATACCGCGAATGGTCAGATACACATCAAAGGGTCCAGGCACAGCTCCGGCGGCATTTTGATAAAAAGCAATCGGCCCAAGCAGTTCCTTGCTGCCAACCACCGCTCCGCCCACAACGTCAGAATGTCCACCGAGATACTTCGTCGTACTGTGAATGACCAGATCCGCTCCGAGAGCCAAAGGTGTTTGCAAGTACGGCGAAGCGAAAGTATTATCCACCGCCAGCAATGCGTTGTGCGATTTCGCGACCTGGGCGATGGCCTCAATGTCAAGAATCTGCAACAGCGGGTTGGTTGGTGTTTCTATCCA
>RGDT01000236.1 GCA_009918525.1 Planctomycetia bacterium | reverse complement strand
GGCAAGGAGTTGCACGCACTGGTTGGGCATGATATGCCGGTGACAGCCGTCGCATTTCTTGCCGATAGCAAAAGCATTGTGGGCGCATCAGAAGACAAGATGATAAAGGTTTGGGACACAGCCAGCGGTAAATTGCTTAAGACGATTAAGGAGCCGGGTAACGGCGAGGTGCCGGTTATCGCAGCACAGGGAAATAGCAGATTCGCGATCTGGGTTACCTCAAACACGGTCGAAATCTATGACGCGGATGCCGCCAAGAAGACCGAAACACTTACCGTCGAAAAAGCGGGGCAGACCATCAATTCCTTAAGTATTTCCGCAGATGGCACACGAGCAGCAGTCGGCAGTAAAGAAGGCAAAATTAATCTCTGGAATTTGTCGACCAAAAAAATTGAGACTGAATTCGACGCCGGGAAAATGGCAATCAACGATCTCTGTCTGACCGCCGATAATCAGCGTCTGATCGCGGCCGATAATGAAGGCGGACTGCTAATCTGGGAGGTATCGAATCCCGGCAAACCCGTTCACACGATCAAAGCAGCTCACACTCGGGGCGTGCAGGCATTTGCCGTCAGCAAAGATGGAAAACGATTCGCGACGGCGAGCCTGGATGGTGTGGTAAAATTGTGGGACGTTCTGACGGGCAAGGAACTAAGAGCCTGGGATTACCGAGTGCCGTTTCAACAGGGCCGAACCTTCTTGGCGAGCTTGGTCTTCACACCGGACGGTAAACGGCTCATCAGTGCCAACGCCGACGCGACGGTTTGGGTACTAGATGCTGAGGTGAAGTGAACGCAACGAGTGGAACCTTCCGACGCGGTCGAATGTCCAACGTGCTGTGAGGCTGATTTTATCCACGAACGCGAGAGAAACCATGAAGCGATTGATGGCCTTGACGGTTGCAGTCGGATTGCTAGGAACGGTGGCGACAAGTCTCGCCGCTCCAGGGAATAAATCGAAAGCCGCTCTACAGGAACTCCATGAGTTCGTTGGAGCCTGGAAAGGCAGTGCAGGCAATAAACTTACCCTAGGACCCAAGGACAAGTTTTGGGAAGAGAAAATCTCCTGGGGCTGGAAGTTCAAAGGCGATGATTGTTGGATGGTCGTCAATTTCAAGGGAGGCAAATTCCTAGAATCGGCCGAAGTCAAGTATTCTCCGGAAAAGAAGAAGTATCAATTGGTCGGAACGCCACCGGGATCCAAAGAGTCCATCCAATTCGAGGGTACATTTGCCGACGACAAGTTGACATTCGAGCGGCTCGACCCCGCGACCAAGGATACACAGCGGATTCGTATCAATCTCGCTGCGGAAGGAATTCGCATGATATACCAGGTAGACCGCAAGTCGGCGGGCGGGACCATCTGGAAAATGGAGTTCGCCAGTCAGCAAACCAAGGAAGGCGAAAGCCTAGCCAAGACGGAAAAAGGGCCGGAATGTGTTGTGTCTGGCGGTCGCGGCACGTCGGCAGTGACGTACATGGGAGAGACTTTTTACATCTGCTGCTCGGGTTGTGCCGATGCCTTCCGCGAAAATCCCAAAAAGTACGTGGACGAGTTCAAGGCCAAGAAGGGGAAAAAGAAGTAAACGAGGCTACACCGTTTCGATTGCGGGGCGAGCCTTATTCATATCGCCCTGTTTGAAAGCAGCGATTTACGTTGTCGTAGGTACCGAAGCGAGTTGGGCGATTTCTCGTTCGTCGAGCATCAATCGACGAATGGAAACCGCCCTTCCTGTTTCTTTGTCTACTTCTATTATTGCCCCTACCAACCGCACGTCATTCTCTGCCACATCAAATGCGGTCGGCTCAAACGTTACTGCTGTATGGTAAACCCGGTCCACACGCCGGCCCAAAATGCTGTCATACGGTCCTGTCATCCCCACGTCGCAAATAAACGCTGTCCCTGCCAAACGTACATGCTCATCGGCTGTTGGTATGTGAGTGTGTGTTCCCAACACAGCGCTGACGCGTCCTTGGAGATGATTCAACAACAAATACTTGTCGGCTGTCGCTTCCGCATGAACATCAACCACGATGACTTTGGACTTGCCACTCAAAGAGGACAATACGCGGTCGGCTGCAGCAAAGGGGCAATCCACGGGGCGCATGTAGGTTCGGCCCAAAACGCTGAACACGGCCACACTGGTCCCGTTGCGCCCGACGCCCAGGGCATATTCCCTTCCAGGGGCCTGAGGCGGAAAGTTCGCGGGTTTACACAGCCTTTCGTCAGAGCGAAGAATCTCGACTATCTCTTTTTTTTTGTAAATGTGGTCGCCCAGGGTAAACAGATCGACTCCCGCTTCGCGAAGCCGTTTATACAGTCGCGTTGTCAACCCCGAACCACCAGCGGCATTTTCGGCGTTGGCGATGACAAGGTCTATGCGGTCGCGAGAAATCAATCCTGGCAAAGCGGTACGAACTGCATTGACGCCAGGAGTCCCGACGATGTCGCCGATAAACAAGATGCGCATATTGCGATCGGCTTTCAGGGCAATGAGGGCCATTAATAAATTATCAGCCCTGGCAACAAAAGGCTACCTAGTGGTGAGTATGAGAAGCTAATTTCCTGGTCAGCAAGTAGTGAGCTTTAACCCCCTCGATCGCGATCAGTGAAGGTCCACCTGGGCGAGATGCGTCGGCTTCCCTGAATAGATTTGCATAAAAAAATGAGGAAATCTCTCCCGAAAGTAGTTAGAATCATTTTCTTGTTGGCTTCATGATCCAGGACCGATTCGCGGAGCTAGGCGAATCGATAGGATTGAATCGTGTTGCGGTCCGATTAGAATTTTTTCGTGGAGTATGCCAAAAATGCACGTTTCCGCTGCCGATATGACCCGTCGCCACTGCCTACGCCTCGGTGCCACCGGCGTGTTGGGTTGGTCACTGCCACAACTGCTGGCTTTGCAGGCCAACGCCGCGACTGGTCAACTAGCGGCTCGCGCGAAAAATGTGCTGGTCGTTCTGGAACAGGGCGGACTATCACATATCGATACGTGGGATCCGAAACCCGATGTCGTAGTCGAGCATCGCAGCCCGTATAAACCAATCGCCACTCGCGTTCCGGGAATGCGCTTCACCGAACTCTTAGCCAAAACAGGCCGCCATGCCGACAAACTCGCGGTCGTCCGTTCCATGCACGGTGGTGCGAACGACCATCCAGGCGGGACACGCTATGTCTTGTCTGGTTCACGTTCGCCCGAGATGCCCGATATTGGTTCCGTCGTCTCCCATTTGCTCGGCACGAGGTGTAAGGATCTCCCTCCCTATATCATGGTGCCCGGCAACAATGAACAGGCGGCGGTCACTCGCAACGGTTTCTTACCCGGTTCGTCTCGCGTCTTCAAAACAGGTGGAGTCGATCTTTCGGCCAAAGACTGGAAAGTCGGACCCGTGCAGCCGCGTCCTGATGCCCCCGTCTCGCGAGTTACGGCTCGCCAACAATTACTTGCCTCCCTCGACGAGCGCAACAACGGCAGTAAGGCGACGAACTTTGGCGGCATCGGACGATTTTACGAACAAGCGTTTGACATGCTAACTAGTCCGCGAGTGGCATCGGCCTTCAATTATCAGGCCGAACCAGACGCCGTCCGTGAACGCTACGGCACTGGACATCGCGGCGCTTGCTATCTGGTCGGCCGAAAACTCATCGAGGCGGGCGTGCGTTTCGTGACGGTAGATGTGCGTTGGCCTTTGACCAAAGAAACGCCGGGCGGCAGCAACCTTAACTGGGACCACCACGATTTCATTTACACCAAAGGTACTTGTAATCTACCGGGGGCCGGTGGCGGCGGTGCGGGACGCTACGGGATCGGTCATTGGGTAATGATGGGGAGCGTCGATCAGGCCTTTTCCGCCTTGATCGAGGACATGCACGAGCGGGGTTTATTGGCAGATACTCTGGTTTGTTTCGTCAGCGAGTTTGGTCGAACTCCTAAACTAAACAAATTCCAGGGTCGCGACCATTGGAACGGAGCCTACTCTTTCGTTTTTGCGGGTGCAGGCGTTCCCGGTGGACGAGTTATTGGTCGAACCGACCGGGAGGGCGGCCAAGTTACAGACGAACCGCACACCCAAGAAGAGTTCGCAGCGACCATCTACGAAAAACTCGGTATCGGTCGCGACACACCGATCTATCGTGCCGATAACCGCCCGGTGTTCTTCCGTCACGACGCTGAACCAATCTCCTCTTTGTTCTAGTCGAGCCCCGACAACCGGGGGGAAGTTTACGCTAAGCGTCTATTTCCCCCGGTTTTATACAGCGAAAATGACTATTTGAGATCCAATCGCTTTATTCACCTTTGTCCCGTTTCCTTTGTTTTTGTATCATCGCCGGTTGGCTCATACAACACCTCCAATGTTAAATAAATCTCTAGCGGAACGATAACGATGCGCACATTAGTCTTCTACCTTCTCATCGCGACCCATTCGCCCCTTTTTGCATCAGAAAAACCGAATGTGGTGCTTCTCATTGCGGACGACCTCCGTGCAGAACTCGGCTGTTATGGTTCTCACGCACGCACGCCTCACCTCGACCACCTGGCCAAACGCGGCGTTGTCTTCGATGGCGCTTATTGCCAACAAGCCGTATGCAATCCTTCGCGTTCATCATTTCTCACGGGCAAACGCCCCGATTCATTGCATTTATGGAACAATGGTACGCACTTTCGCGAGAAGAATCCCAACGTCTTGACTCTCCCGGAACACTTCAAAGCTAATGGCTACACTACCCGATGTGTGGGCAAAATCTTCCACAACTGGCACACGATGGTCAAAGGTGATCGCCAATCTTGGAGTGCCGACGAGTTTCTGCACTATGCAACACACGGCGATGACAAACCGCAAGTCAAAGGCGTTTTGCCAGAAAATTTCACGAAGTTGTCCAAATGGAATTATGGAGAAACAAGCATCACCGAGTGCCGCGATGTGCCGGATGAGGCGTATTACGATGGTCGTGTCGCAGCCGAAGCGACTAGGGTGATGAAGGAAATCCAATCCGTTCCCTTTTTCTTAGCGGTCGGCTTTTGGAAGCCCCACGCTCCATTCAATGCCCCAAAAAAATATTGGGACTTGTACGATCGAAAGAAACTACCGGAATTAAACCCCGCTCGTCCCAAGAATGCCATCGATATCGCCTTCCACGACAGCCGCGAGATTCTAGGAATCCCGCCGGAGAATCATACGCCGCGTCCCGACCAGATTGCCGAAATGCGACATGGTTACTTTGCGAACATCAGCTATATGGATGCCCAGGTCGGCAAAGTACTCGGAGCCTTGGAGGCGAACGGCCTGCGAAAAAACACCATTGTTGTCTTCCTGTCCGATCATGGGTATCACATCGGCGAACATCAATTATGGGGCAAAACATCTTGCTTTGAGTTCGATACTCGCGTCCCCCTCATCGTGTCTTTGCCGAACGGTTCATCCTCTCGGACCCAATCTCTGGCGGAATTGGTAGACTTGTTTCCAACACTAGTTGATTGTTGTGGACTGAAGAAACCCGACGGTTTAGAAGGGGTTAGTCTCCTTCCAATGCTTAAAGATCCCGCCAAATCGACGAAAACAGCCGCTTTTACGCAGCATCCCCGGCCCGCGTATTTCGACCGTAGTGCCTCAAAAATTCCCGACGCGATGGGCTACAGTGTACGCACCTCAACGCATCGCTACACCGAGTGGCGGTCCTGGAAGGACGGCAAACTCATCGGCTCCGAATTGTACGCTCACGCAACCGATCCTCACGAACGTGATAACCTTGTTGGTTCCACAGACGATGCCAAGGCTCTTGCCGCGGCTCGTGCCGAATTACACAAGCAATTTCCGCCACATATCGCTCCCTCAAAAAGATGAAAGTTCAAGCAAAAACTGTAAGACTTTCATCAGACTACTTTTCCGCATCTTTTTGTTGGTGTTGTATTGGTTTCTTAAAGATAGTTTCTCTCTCCGAGGTATTTTCATGTTTCGCGTGTTAGTCGTTCTGCAGGCTCTGCTCTTTCCGTTCGGTTTGTCTTCAACACTCAACGCTGCCGAGACACCGCCGCGGCCCAATGTGGTCATTTTCTTGGCCGACGATCTTGGTTACGGTGACTTGGCCTGTTACGGACATCCTCGAATCAAGACACCTCACCTCGACGCCTTTGCTAAGCAAGGGGTGCGCCTCACGCAGTGTTATTCGGCCAGTGCGGTCTGTTCTCCGTCGCGTTCGGCCATCCTCACAGGCCGAACTCCTCATCGCAACGGTGTTTACACCTGGATCGCTGCCGGCGCGGATGTCTAT
>RGDT01000235.1 GCA_009918525.1 Planctomycetia bacterium | reverse complement strand
GTGAACTCGTCGCCCCACATGACGCATTCCATCACCCCCGTGAGGTCTTCAACCTTGCAGCGGCCATAACGAGTGTTCCCGTTGCGCTGAGGTTTCTTGTAGCTCATGACGCGAACTTGTGTGAGCATTCCGCCGATGGTTACTTCGGTATCACCGGGCACGCCCTTGAGGTCCGCTATCTTGTGCGTGGCATAGCGTGCCACGTCCTTTTCGCGTTCCGCCAGCGGATGACTGCTGAAGTAAAAATCTAGCACTTCTTTTTCAAACTTCAGCTTCTCTGCTTCAGGCCAGGGTTCGACCTCTGGCAGAGTGGTATCGGTCGAGTTCGCGGGACCGACAGCATCAACCGCGGCCTCAAACAGGCTAGACTGACCACGTCGCCGGTCGCTCTGTTTTTCGGTCGCAGACTGTAAGGCTCGGGGTAATACAGCCATGATCTGTGCGCGATGTCCTGCAAAGCGGTCGAAAGCACCTGCCTTGATGAGTCGTTCGACAGCGGCACGGGTGACGGCGCGACTGTCCACACGCTCACAAAAATCGAAGAGATCTTTGAACGGTCCCGCTTCTTCCCGCGATTTGACGATGGCATCGGTCGCATTACGACCACAGCCTTTGATCGCAGCCAATCCAAATACAATCCGACCGTTTAGGACGCTGAAATCCGTTTCGGAGCGGTTAATGTCGGGGGGCAACACATCCACACCGAGCCGACGAGCGTCTGCGATGTGATCAACCATGATGTCGCGTTTGTTGCCGTCGTCGATTTCGCTGGTGAGCAATGCTGCCATGAACTCAGGACGATAGTGCGCTTTCAAATACGCAGTCTGATAACCGACCTGGGCATAAGCGGCGGTATGCGATTTGTTGAAACCATAGCCGGCAAATTTGACGATCAATTCAAAAATGTCGTTGGCGACCTGTTCGCTGACGCCGCGTTCCTGCGCTCCACGAATGAAATCAATTTTACGGGCGTCGATGATGTCCTGTTTTTTCTTGCTGATCGCTTTGATACAAGCATATGCGCTTCCTAAATCAATGCCTCCCATGAGGTTGAGAACGCGCATCACCTGTTCTTGAAAAACGATGACACCGTAGGTCTCTTCCAATACTTGTTTGAGAATAGGATGAGCGTAACTCGGCTGCGCTCGACCGTGTTTGATATTGACATAATCATCAACCATACCACCTTCGAGCGGGCCGGGGCGGTAGAGGGCCAACAATGCGCCAATGTCGCGAATGTTGTCGGGTCGCAATCGTTTGAGTAGCTCGCGGATACCGTCGCTTTCGAGTTGGAACACACCCTTAGCATCGCCTTTTTGCAACAGCGCGTAGGTGTCTGGGTCGTTGGGCGGCAGTTTGAACAGATCGACGTCCTCGCCGCGTGTCTTTTTGATCAATCGCTTGCAATTCTCCAACAAGGTCAGCGTTCGCAGGCCGAGGAAGTCCATCTTCAACAGCCCAACTTTTTCGATATCCCCCATGACCCATTGCGTCGTTAGGACCGGTTCGCCGGTACCGCGTCCTTCGCCTTCATTCTTCCGCACCACTCGTTGCACCGGAACATAATCCGTGATGGGGCCGTTGGCGATCACCACTCCGGCCGCGTGCGTGCCGCTAGATCGGTTGGTGCCTTCCAGAGTCCGGGCAAAGTCGATCAGTTCACGTATCTGTTGGTCCGACTCATAGATACCGCGCAAATCACCGTTGAGTTCCAACGCCTCGTCCAAGGAGATGCCCAGCACCTGTGGCACCATCTTGGCGATCTCATCCACCCGGAACAGTGGAATCCCTAAAACGCGGCCCACGTCTCGCAGCGCGGCGCGGGCGGCCATCGTGCCGAACGTCGCGATCTGCGCGACACTACCTTCACCGTATTTTCGTTTGACGTAGGCGATGACTTCTTCGCGACGGTCTTGGCAGAAGTCGATGTCGATATCCGGCGCTTCCGACCGGCTTGGGTCGAGGAAACGCTCGAACAATAGATCGAACTCGATAGGGTCAACGTGGGACAATCTCAAGACGTACGCGACTACTGCCCCGCACGCCGAGCCGCGCGCCGTGCAGGGGATACTCTGCTCTACCGCGAAACGAACGAAATCGGCCACAATCAGAAAGTACGACGCGAAGCCCATCCGTGTGATGATGCCCAGTTCGTGATCGAGTCGCGCTCGCGCTGTCGCGGGGATCGGATCGCCGTAGCGTTCCTTTGCTCCTTGTTCGCACCATTCACGCAAATAGTCGTCGGGCGTCTTCCCGGTGGGCGGCACGAAAACCGGGAAATGGCGTTTCTTGAAGTCAAGTTGAATATCGACGCCGTTGGCGATTTCTTGAGTGCGTTTGACGGCTTCGGCCTGTTTCGGGAACAGGCGATACATCTCTTCGGGGCCACGTACGTAGAATTGATCGCTGCCGTAGCGTATACGGTTGGCGTCGTCGCGAGTTTTGCCGGTGTTGATACACAACAACACATCGTGAGCGGCGGCGTCGGTTTGTGTCAAATAGTGCGCGTCACAGGTGGCCACCAGCGGCAAGCCAAGTTTGTCGGCGATATCGATTGCGCCCTGGGCACAAAGACGCTGAATGTCTAGACCGTTGTTTTGAATCTCGATGTAAAAGTTTTCTTTGAACAACGAATGGAAATAGCGAGCGACTTCGGTCGCTTCTTTGATCTGGTCCTTGAGGATAAACTCGCTGAACTCGCTGGACGCGCAGCCCGACAGGCAGATCAAGCCGTCACAATGGGCCGCGAGTAGGTCTTTGTCGATGCGCGGAACATAATAATACCCATCCAAAAATGCCAGCGATGACATCTTAATCAGGTTCTTGAACCCAGTGAGATTCCGGGCCAGCAAGGTGAGATGGAATCCGGCTTCGCCCCGCTTCTTGGCTTCGCGTTCGGTGCGTTTGGAGGGGGCAACGTAGGCTTCGTAACCGATGATTGGGTTGACCCCAACGGCCCGTGCTTCACGATAGAACTCGATAGCGCCGTAGAGGTTACCGTGATCGGTCATGGCGCAGGCGTTCATACCGAGTGTCTTGACGCGCTGCACCAATTCCGGCACGCGGCTGGCTCCATCCAGCAAACTATAATGCGTGTGGCAGTGCAGGTGAACGAATGGCCGGTCGGACATCGAGAGAACCTCTTCGTGGAACAACACCATTCCTACGATACCCCGAAAAGGAATCCGGCCGCAAGGTCGGCAGAAAAGCCGAAAGTGTAAGCGAGGGGTCGAGGGTTAGAGTCCGGCATCCTCGCTACCGTTTCCGACTCTTTGTGTCCTCACCGGACGAAGGGGTCCACTTCCATCCCGTCCAGCGAACGCAAAAATGTCACCAATGCGGTCACGTCCCCTCCACTTAACCCAAACTTGCGACGGCTGCCATTGCTGTCGGCCAATTTCGGGTCGAGATAGTTGTTGAATGGTGCGCCGTCGGGGTCGGGGTCTATGTGTCGTTTGATCACTGCTAATAGCTCGCGCTCTTCGCCATTGTGGAAGTACGGACCACTACGGCCTAATCCGCGCAGCGTCGGTGTTTTCCATGCGCCCAGGGTATAGCGGCTTTTTTCCCCCAGAGGCGCGAACAAGAATCGGCCCTGGCGTTCACGTTCCGTGAGCAGTTCGCCCCCGGCGTCGATACCGATGTTGTAAAAGCGGCTATCGCTGAAGTAACCGTTGCCCGCCGGATGGCACGAGGCACACGCGGCGCGGCCCTGGAATAGTTCCCAACCTCGGGCCAGGTCGGCGGCAACGACGGCCTTGGCGTCTTTCTCGCGGTCCAGTTGACGTAGTGTGGCGTTGTCGAGCAATGGCTCGAAGTGCGTAGCGCTCAGCGTTGCCGCTCGCGCTGTGCGTTGGGCAACTCGAGCGCGGTCGAACAACGAGTCGGCCGCCAGCAGCGTCCGAAGGTAGGTAGCGATGGCTTGGCCGAGCGCGTCTTGATGGGGTGGAGCGTCGAAGACTTCGAGGAATCGCGACCGCAATACCTTATTTTTTCGTAACCGAGCGATTACGCCCGCCCAGGCGTGCGGTCCTCCGGTACGCTCGTCTTCGGGGGTACGCTGTACTACTTCCTCCAGATACGTCGCCCGCCCATCCGCGAACAGACTGCGGGCATACACGACATTAACCAACGTCGTCGTATTTCGTCCGCCAACCGATTGCCGTTTGCCGTCGCTGAAGCCAAGTTTAGGATCGTGACAACCAGCGCAGGAGGTTCCCGGTTTATCATCGAGCCACGTCGCGTCAAAGAACAGCTGACGGCCTAGTTCCCATTTGCCCAGGGTCGGCCGATTGGCGGGGGGGATGTAGCCGGTCGGATCGTCCAGGCCCATCGGCACTTTGATACGGATAGGGACTGCATCCTTGCCGGGCGGATTCCAGAAGGTGGGTAGTTTGGCCCAGGCTTCAGGGTTTCCCTCGGCGTGAATGAATTCGATAGGCGTATCCTTGGCGAACGGCTCGCGTCCTCCGTCGATCCATGTGTAGTCGGCCGGTAACGCTTTAACATCCGACGGAAGAGGATCAATATCCCGACGTGGTCGGGGATCATAGGGCCGGGCACGCTCGCAACCGACTGGCAACAGCAGTGCGAAAAGCAACAGACGCGACATGAGGAATCCTTCCGGCGATCGCGAACGGGGTTCCATAGGTTAAAGCAATACCCTTCAACTAGCGGTGTATTCGCTTGCGACAAAGGGCCGTTCCTTATCATACCGAGACAAACTGTAACGAAGAGAGGGGAAGCCTAAAGACAGGGTTGGAGTGATGGTGACGCGAGCCGCCGATGCGAGTCGATGAGCTGTTTTCGTTGAAGCTAGCGGATTGACGCACTGTATTGGCCTTTCATCATTTTTGCGATTGATACAATATCTGAAGAAATTACGCCGGGGGAGAGTTGAGTTGTCCGCGAAAACCCAGTTCGCCGCGCATCTGATCGAACCGGGACGTGTCGAGGTGCGGTCGGTGCCTATCCCCATACCTGGTCCGGGGGAAATATTATTGCGTATCGAGCGGGCGCTGATGGGCGGCACCGACCGTAAAGCCTTTCTGCGCGGACATCCCCAAATTCCCATGCCTGGCCCTTTTGGTCATCGCTTCGCTGGGACGGTGGCTGCCCTCGGGCCGGATGCTCCGCGATTGGAGATCGGTCAGCCGGTCATGGGCGTACACAGCGCGCCGTGCCTGACTTGCGGCCTGTGCCGTCGCGGCAGACACCATCTGTGCCCGGACGTTATGCGCGACAAAGTTTTAGGCGCGTTCGGGCAATACCTACTCATTCCCGCGCCCGTAGCCCGTCAAAACCTCTTTACCCGTCCGAATAGTCTCACCGCCGAGCGGGCGGCGCTGTTGGAGCCGATGGCATGTATTGTTCATGCCCTGGAATTGATCGACTGGCGCGGCGTTGAGAGCGTTCTGGTGTTGGGCTTGGGGGCGATGGGCTTGCTCTTCGCTCAGATGCTTCCTTTATGGACCAATGCCGCACGGATCGGAGCCGGCCGACGCCCGGAACGCGTCCGCATGGCCCGACAATGGGGAATGCAAAGGGTTTACGATCTAACCCTCGGTCCGTTGATCGAGCAGTCTGACCCTCACGAACGCTTCGACGTTGTCTTGGAATGTACCGGCAAACTAGACGGATGGCAGGAGGCGTTCGACCGCACCGCACCAGGCGGGCAGGTTTTATTATTTGGCGGTTTGCCGCGAAACACCGTCTTTCCAGCCGATAGTTATCGCGTGCATTATGAGGAAGTACGCATTTTGGGCAGTTTCCACTTTGCCCCACGCGATGTGGCCCTCGCCCGGCAGCATCTCCTGGCTGGAGCGGTGGACGGCCGAGACTTGATCAGCGGAACAGTAGCCCTGTCAGAAGTGCAACAGGGGCTAGAGCGATTGGTACGCGGCGAAGGAATCCAATATGCAGTCGATCCCTCTCTGGAATTAATAGTGTAACCTACATGGTGCCTGGCGACTTACTTCGTCGGCTCCAGCGGTTTTCTCGTGGAGATGAACGTGATGATCACTCGACGCGAGCTTCTAAATCGTCTAGGCGGCGGGCTAGGCTCCGTTGCATTGGGAACGCTCCTGGCCGACCAGACTGGTATAGCTACCCATCACACACCGAAGGCGAAGGCCGTCATCTCCTTGTTCATGCACGGCGGTCCGAGTCACGTCGATCTGTATGACCCGAAGCCGATGCTGTCGAAGTACGACGGAAAAACGCCGCCCGCAGAGGTGGCCGACGACGAAAAAATCACGGGGAATTTGCTGGGTTCGCCGTTTAAGTTTCAGAAGCATGGAGA
>RGDT01000234.1 GCA_009918525.1 Planctomycetia bacterium | reverse complement strand
CGTTAATTCTTCAGACATAACTATTAATGGAAAAACAAACTTAGGTCAATTAGTTCCTGGATCTGTACCAAGTGATACAGATATGCCTCATAATTTTGCAATCGATGATATTGATGTAGATGATTTGCGTCAATTTTCACACCTGTTTTTTCCATATCGGCAAACGCCTTGAAGTCGCCGATTAAGAAGGCAGAAAGGTCGGCGTAGACGTTCCGGTTTTTGTAGACCACCTGAGCCGCGTCCATGACCCACGGGTTGCCGAAATGCGAGAGGACAAACCGTGTATCGGGATAATCGACGGCAACCTCGTCCACTTGGAGCGGGTGTGCGTATTTAATCTTGGCTGTTTTGGAGAGCGTATCGCCGGTGTAAAATATGATTGGAAGCTTATACTTCCCTGCGAGCTTGTAGTACGGGCGATAACCTGGAGCGCTAGGGCCGTACGGAAGATAACCAAGGTAAGCCTTGAAGGCTTTTACCCGACCTTCTTTTAGTACGGCCTCGACTCGGGCCATGTGTTCGCGGTCGTAGCGTTCGGGATGAGCCATACCAACTGGGTGGACTTTCACCCCGCTGACCAGGGCGGTCGTTGCAATGGTATCGGTAATCCCTAGAGGGTCCGAGTCGCTTACTGACGAACTCGGCATACAAAGCATCTGGCCGATACCGGCAGTTTTAGCCGCTTCCATCAAATCTGCGGCTAGTTTCTTTCGTCGAGCGTCGACATCGCGTTCAAAAGGCGGCAACGGAAGCGACTTGCCTTCCGCCATCGCTAAGCCCGATTTCACCAGATGAACGTGGGCGTCGATTATACTACCGGACAGAGGCAACCGGGACGCCTCAACGGCGGCCGGAAGACCGACCGCCGCCGCGAATGTCCCCAACACCTCTCGCCGCGAGAGCGTAGCCAGGGTCATTGCTCAGTCCTTTTTCGGAATCAGCATTGCGTAGAACGACCGCCAAACAAACCACAAACCGATCACCAGCAACACCAAACCGATCATCGGGGTCGAATCAACTGTCCCTGCCTTTTTAGCGGCCTTACCCATCTCAACAGCGATTTCCACAGCGAGTAGGCCGAATAGGGTTGAGAATTTAATGATCGGATTGAGCGCGACACTCGTCGTGTCCTTGAATGGATCGCCGACCGTGTCACCCACGACTGTGGCCGCGTGAAGCGTTGTGCCCTTTTCCTTCAAATCTACTTCGACATACTTCTTGGCGTTATCCCACGACCCACCCGCGTTGGCCATGTAGATCGCCTGGAAAAGTCCGAAGACTGCGATAGACACAAGATACGCAACGAAGAAATTAGGATTGAAGAACGCAAAAGCTAGCGTTAGGGCCATTAGCGCGATGAAGATGTTCCACATGCCGGACTGAGCGTATTCCGTGCAGATGCGCACCACGGTCTTACTATCTTCGATGTCGGCCTCGGCCTTATCGAGCTTCATATTCTTTTTGATGTACTCGACAGCCCGATAAGCGCCGGTTGTAACCGCTTGCATCGACGCGCCGCTGAACCAGAAGATAACTGCACCGCCACAGATGAAACCGAGCAGAACTGGCACCTCCGTTAGGCTCAGGCTCAGTAGTCCTTCTTTGCCGAGCATCAAGATAATACTGAAGATCATCGTAGTCGCACCGACGACGGCGGTTCCGATCAAGACCGGCTTGGCAGTTGCCTTGAAGGTGTTACCGGCAGAATCGTTGGCTTCTAAATAATGTTTGCCTTCTTCAAAATTCGGCTTGAACCCGAAATCGCGTTCAATTTCGGACTCGATGCCCGGCAGCTTTTCCGTCTGGGCCAACTCAAAGACTGATTGGGCGTTGTCCGTCACGGGGCCATAGCTGTCAACGGCAATGTTGACCGGACCCATGCACAGGAAGCCGAATGCTACCAGACCTAGAGCAAAAATCGGCGCACCAAAAACCGAACCCCCATCGGGTAGTTTCACGGTCATGAGGTCCGGCAACGAACTGTTGATGGCGATGAAATACGAAGCGGCCATAAGGCCTGCAATCAGCAAACCTTTCCAGAAGGCGCTGAAGTTACCAGCGACCAACCCGGACAGGATAGTCAGTGACGCACCACCCTCGCGTGAAGCGGTGACGATTTCTAACACATGGCGACTGTGCGAACTGGTGAACACCTTAGTGAACTCAGGAATCAAGACCGCCGCCAAGGTACCGCAGCTGATAATGGAGGCCAATTGCCACCAGAGGTTGTCATAAGAGTTATTGCCAACTTTGAGACCGCCCAGCAAAAGCCAACTCATGAGGAACGAAGTGGTAATGCACAAAATGCTTGCGATCCAGATAAGGCGGGTGAGTGGTTCTTCAAAGTCGAACTCTTTGAGACCAGTGTATTTTTTCTCGCTGATGTACTGGTTGATAAAGTAACTTGCCCCAGACATGAAGTCCATCAGGAAGCGCATCGAGAAGATCCACACGATCAACTTAGCCTGTAAATCTTCGTAGCCTTCGCCCACATTCGCCTTAGTTACGGCCAAGGTGATGAAGGCGATTAAAGCCACGCCGGTCACACCGTAGGTCTCAAAGCCGTCGGCTGTCGGTCCAACAGAGTCGCCAGCGTTGTCACCTGTGCAGTCGGCAATCACACCAGGGTTTCGTGGATCGTCTTCTTTCACGTTGAAGACGATTTTCATCAGGTCGCTGCCAATGTCGGCAATTTTGGTGAAGATACCGCCAGCGATGCGTAGGGCCGACGCACCGAGTGATTCACCAATCGCGAATCCAAGGAAGCAAGGCCCTACAATGTCGCGAGGCAAAAAGAGCAGGATTACAACCATCATCACCAGTTCCAGCGAGATCAGGAACAGGCCGATCGACATTCCAGCTCGGAGAGGAATGTTGACCACATCCCAGGGGCTACCTCGCAAGCTGGCAAACGCTGTGCGAGCGTTGGCCAAGGTGTTCACGCGGATGCCGTACCAAGCCACTGCATAGGAACCAAGCATCCCGACGACGGCAAAGCCCAGAACATAGAGCAGGGTTTTAGTCTGGTGGTCGAACGAATGCGATTTCCCCGTCTTATCGAGGTGCGGGAAACCCAGATAGTAGTAGGTCATCGCCATCGCGATGAAGAGGAAGAGCATTAATAAGAATTTACCCTGTTGAATTAGGTAGGTTTGGCACGTCTTGAAGATGATGTCCGCTACATCAAGCATTGACTTGTGAGCAGGCAGTTTCGCAATCTGAGCGTACATATACAGGCTGAAACCAAGCGTTCCAGCGATCACTAAAGCGCCATAGAACAAGATGTTCCAGGCACTGATCTTCAGCCCCAGAATGGAGAATGTGCCTTCATGGAGATCTGGTATTTCTAGATCCGCTTCACTGGCGAGAACACGGCCAGACATCATCACTAGCAGAAGAATTACCAACGGTATCGATTTCCAGAGATCACGAATCACGGGATCGCTCCTCTTAAAGGGTTACGGCTATAGGGGAATTAGCCGTTGTGCGTTCATGCCTAATCGTTTCCTCATGTTAGTAGCCAATGAGAAGAGCGTCCACTAAGGTCTCACTATGGCCAATAAACCGATCCCAATTTATGCTTTTGCTCTCGTTGTTGTCCGATTAGATGATCGGTTTCTCGTTGTTCAAGAGCGGAAACATGGCCAATTATGGTATCTACCGGCTGGTCGTATCGAACTCGCCGAGACGATTGAAGAAGGAGCGATTCGCGAAGTTTACGAAGAGAGCGGTGTGCAAGTGACACTCACCGGTGTGCTGAAAGTGATGTACACTCCGCAAATCGAGTGTTCTCGTTTGCGCGTCTTGTTCTTGGCGAAGCCGACAGATGACCCGACGCCGCGAACGGAACCAAACAAACACACACTAGCTGCGCGATGGGTTACACTCGCTGAACTCGACGCTCTACCTCTGCGAGGGGAGGAAGTCCGCTCGATTTTTACCTGGGTGGCCAATGGTGCTCCTAGCTATCCAATGGAACTTTTGGGCATAGAAGATTAGATTGTCGAGAAAGTACGAAGTCCTCTAGATCGCGCGGCGGGGTAAGCAGGCAAAATTATGGACATACACGGATTGTGTGACCCTCGCTTTTCTTCTCTTCGGGATGAATTCCGTCGCAATTTTGAGGAACGCGGTGAAATCGGGGCTAGCCTTTGTGTTACCCTGAATGGTTCACCCGTAGTCGATTTATGGGGTGGTGTCACCGACCGCTATTCACGCAGTCCCTGGGAACGCGACACGCTTGGAGTCGTCTTTTCCTGTACCAAGGGAGCTGTCGCATTTTGCGCTTTGTTGCTTGCCTCTCGCGGAAAACTCGATCTTGATGCCCCGGTGGCCGACTACTGGCCGGAATTTGCCGTCAACGGGAAAGACGGTATTCCCGTTTGCTGGCTGCTAACGCACCAATCAGGACTACCGGCCATTCGAGCACCGCTACGTCCCGGCGACGCGCTCGATTGGGGCATTATGACGCAACATCTGGCCCGGGAAACACCTTGGCATCCGCCTGGTACGCGACAAGCCTACGCTGCTGGGACGTTCGGTCATCTGGTCGGTGAGGTGGTTCGTCGGGTTGCAGGCCGCCCGTTGGAACAGTTTTTTCGGGACGAAATTGCTGATCCCTTGGGGCTGGATTTTTATTTAGGATTATCCGAGAGCGATGAATCTCGGGTTGCCCCGACGATTAAACCCGACCTGACGCCGCCCGGCGAACCAATTTGGCTGTTTCTACGGTCTGCTCGTAACGATCCTACCGGCATCCAAGGAACGATGATGAATAACTCCGGCCGAGCGATGGGTGATACCGATAGCCGGGCGGCTCATGCTGCCGTTTTGCCAAGTTCCGGGGGTATCACGAACGCTCGGGGACTGGCTGGAATGTATGCCCCTCTGGCGTGCGGTCAACTACTCGACCGTGCCATCTTGCGACGTGCCACCTCTGTCCAATCGGCGACCGCAATCGACGCGACCTTGTTGGTTGGGATGCGATTCGGGCTTGGCTTCATGCTGTCGTCTGACAATCGCCGCGGCCCGGAAGGTGCCCGCGACAGCCTGATTCTATCGTCCACGGCCTTTGGCCATGCGGGGATGGGCGGTTCCATTGGCTTCGCCGATCCGGCCTGGAGACTCTCCTTCGGTTACACCATGAACAAGCAGGGCCGGGGAGTGTTGCTCAATCTGTATCGTTGTTTGGGGGCCGAATCGTGTTGAGTATCGAAGCACATCCGTTATTAGACTTGAAATGGTTCACAACAACCTTTCCGTCTCCGTTGGGTGAACTAGGTCCATCGGACGGGACCGACAACCTCGCTTTACCCATGTTGACAGCATTGCAAAGGTTGGATGCGCCCGCGCCTCTGAAAAGTGACGATAACATTCGTGAGGCCGTCCGTGATCTGCTCCGTCACGGAGGCTTCAAGCCGACAGGGCGAAGCAAACCTGCCTCGGAATATCTTATCAAGGCAGCGGTAGACGCGGGCTTATCGTCAATCAATGTGGCGGTAGACGTGTGCAATGTGGTATCGCTGCACAGCGGATTGCCGATCAGTGTGGTCGATCTGGATCGGGCACTCGCTCCATTTCGCGTGGCGATTGCGCCGCCGGGAGCAAGTTACATCTTTAACGCATCGGGTCAGACCATCGACTTAGGCGGCTTGCTTTGTCTTTTCGATGCAGATGGTCCGTGTGCGAATGCTGTCAAGGACGCCCAGCGCACGAAAACGACACCCGGCACGACTCGTACACTCTCACTTATCTGGGGAACGACTCGACTACCCGGATTAGCCGCTCGCACCGAAAGTTGGTACCGCGAATTACTGGCCGATACGGGAGCCGTGACGACCTGAGGGGGGCTGTCACGACAACCACTTTGCATACACCATCTAACATGCTAAATGTTCACCTTCGTATTAACGAAGACGGTCGGCCCGTTCCGTGTTTTGTCCGGTTGGAAACGGCCGGTACGGAGCGTTTTCCCCTCGGCTATGGGGTCAACGATAGCGAACGGGTTATCTCGTTGGAGCCGACGACGCAAACGGTCGGGTATCACTTTGCCGCGATAGACGGCGGATGCGAAGTATCGCTTCCTCCGGGTCCCGTTCGAGTACAAGCAAAACGCGGCCCATTGTACGAACCGCTTGATGTCGTTCATACTCTCGCGGCGGGGAAATTAGCCTTGCGTTTTGCTCTGTCGCGTCGTGCCGACTGGCGGTCGCGCGGCTGGTACTCCGGTGACCTGCGCGTTCATCGCCTCACGCCTCACGGAGTCTTGGCTCAGGCTGCGGCGGAGGATCTCGATTTTGTTCAACTCCTTGTTCGAGATGGTGAGAGTC
>RGDT01000233.1 GCA_009918525.1 Planctomycetia bacterium | reverse complement strand
CGCCGTAAAGGATCCGGACAGCCACGTCAGCGTATACCCGGTGGCGTCTTGAGCCCGGAAGTACCAGCGGTAGCCCACCGCCGGCGACAGGGCCGCCGTCTGCGTCTCGGTCAACGAGATCGCCACCTGCCCCTGGGAGAGGTTTACGGCCCCGACGGCGAACGTGGCGGCAATGGCACCGACCGTGTACGCCCCGTCAGCCATTTCCCCGGAAGGATTGGCGAAGACGGGCGTGAAGACCTTCGCCTCGAGCGTGTAGCCCGTGAGGTTCACGCGGGCGTTCGTCGGCCCCACACTCCCCGTGTATAGGAGCGGCTGGCGGGACAAGAGGGCTTCCCCTGTCGCCACCAGAATCGCAATCTGGGGTTGTGCCGTGACGCGGAGTGGTCATCGCGTACCTGCCGAAGAAGTAAAGTAAGTTAATCATAGCGGAGCTAAGGGCTAAGAGCAACGCAGCAGAATGAAGACGTTGATCCCGACAGACTTGACAAAGCTTATCTCAACACATGCCAACAGCATGGTTAAACGGGTAGCCAGTCGCGCTGGTGGGGGTATGATAAGTTGAGTTGACCCATCTCCAATTCAGGAATACCCATGATCCTTCGCGTCCTCGTATTACTTATTAGCGCACCGCTCCTTCATGCCGTCTCTTCACCTTCGGATGTCTGGTGGACAGATGATGTCGAACGAGTCTTGGTCCGTGCCGGTGCCAATCGCAAAGAACTACAGGCAGCCTTAATGAAAGCTCCCGTGGCACAGCGGCCTGGGATGGCTTTTCTGATTACCCATATGCCAGAGAGTGACCGCAAGTCGCTCACAGCCGCATTTTTGCTGGAAAACGTCGAGTTTGCCTATCGTGCTCGTGCTCAATTTTCCTGGGCACGAACATGTCCCGACCCCCTCTTTTTCAACGACGTGTTAGCCTACGCTAACCTCGACGAGCCTCGCGATCCGTGGCGAAAGGAACTATATACCCTTTGTGCGCCGCTCGTCAAAGATTGCAAGACCGCGACCGAGGCGGCACAGAAACTCAACGCCTCTCTGTTTCATCAAGTGAAGGTCCGTTATTCGACCAAACGAAAACGCGCTAATCAAAGTCCCAAAGAGTCGATGGAAACGGGATTGGCATCGTGCTCGGGGTTGTCGATTTTGCTGGTCGATGCCTGTCGCAGCGTAGGCGTCCCGGCTCGCGTCGCCGGTACCCCCCTCTGGGCTAACAAAACCGGAAATCACACCTGGGCCGAAATCTGGGATGGCCGTTGGTATTTCACTGGTGCAGCCGAATACGATGCGAATGGACTGGACCGAGGTTGGTTTGTCCATAACGCCTCACAAGCTCGCAAAGATGAAGCACGGCACTCCATTTATGCGGCGAGTTTCCAGCGTACAAAGACGGTATTCCCTCTCGTCTGGAACCCAAGTTGTGAGGATGTCTTTGCTGAAAACGTGACGGATCGCTATACAGCCAAGGGCAAGACCGTTAGCGACCTCGTCCGCGTTCAGATACGTGTCTTCGAGGCCGGATCGAAAAAGCGTATTTCGTTGCCAGTCGTGATTGAACAACACCCCCAAACGTGCGAGGTTTGTCGGGGCCAGTCTAAAAATGAATCGGCCGATACCAATGATGCCTACACCATGGATTTACAACCCGGCAAGCTGTATATCGCCCGTGTGGGGCAACCCGTGCTTACCGAGGTTCTCTTTCAGGCAACCGGGAAAGAACAGCGCGTTGATATCGAAGTTCCCGCCGCGAAAAGCGACTTAACCGCACCGCAAAAAGCTAGCCTGGAGAAAGAAACACGGCGTTTCTTCGAGGCCAGTGCCGAACAACAAGCGAAATGGCGTTTCGAGCCGGAGTTGGAAGCTTATCTCACGAAAAACGAAGCAGCGGTTCGCGAAGTGGTCTGGAAAGCCTATCGCGAGGCCGCCATACACGCGGGTATGAAAAAAGATGTGGCCGACAAGGTCGTCCGCAACGGCACCCACGTGAGTCCCTACACGATTAAAAGTGTCGGTAAAAAGCCGGCCGGCGGTTGGCCCTTGTTTATCGCCATGCACGGCGGTGGCGGCGTACCCAAGGAGATCAACGACAGCCAGTGGAAGATCATGCAGATTTACTATCGCGATCAACCCAGTGTGACCGGCTACCAATATGTTGCCCTGCGTGCTCCGAACAATGTTTGGAACGGTTTCTATGATACCTATGTGCCGCCGCTCATCATCAATCTAATTCGGCAATTATCGCTCGAAAGCGACGTTGACCCAGACAAAGTGTTTTTGATGGGTTACTCGCATGGCGGATACGGCTCGTTCTACATCGGGCCGCGTATTCCCGACCGTTTTGCCGCTGTCCATGTCAGTGCAGCGGCTCCATCGGATGGCGAAGCCTTGGCCCGTAATCTCCGCAATCTTCGTTTCACGTTCATGATCGGTGAAAAAGATACGGCCTATGGACGCATCGAGCGTTGCAAGAAGTTCAATGAAGCGGTCGAAAAGCTCCAGCGCGACAACAATAACGCCTACCCAGTCAAAATGGAACTCATGACGGGTTTCGGTCACGGCGGACTACCCGACCGTGACAAGGTCAAGGATATGTATCCGCATCGTCGTAACAGTACGCCCCGTCAGGTGTCCTGGGAACTGCATGATAATGTCATCGACCGTTTCTATTGGATCGGCGTACCTAAACCCGGCGGGGGACAGGCTGTCGATGCCAAAATCGACGACAACCGAGCTGACATCACGACGCGCAAGGTCGAACGGTTGGAGCTGTATCTCGATGGACGGCTCGTGCGGTTTGATCGTCCGCTGAGTGTGTCGCTCAACGGACGTAAGCAGGAAGTGAAGATTACGCCGTCGCTGGCCACCCTTTGCCGGACACTCAGCCAGCGCGGCGATCCTCAACTGGCTTCGACGTGCGTCGTGGAGTTGGTGCCGACGAAAGACTGAGTGGGTAATCCGCTTTAGTCTTTCGCTATTCGTCCATCGGCACGAATGGAGAGCCGTTCTGTTTTACCGGGTTTTATAGATCGCGTCAGGTTGGCTTCATAGCCTCCTGACGTGGTTTCCAGTCGAACGGCGGCAAAGTCGGGTCCGGTAAGTTGTAATTCGTCCAAAGTTTTCGCCCAGCGTCCGCGAACCTTGTGAAAATCGCGTTGAGCGTAGTAGATGCGATGCAGCAAGTAACGCGATCGGGCCGAGGGATCGGGACGAAGGGAATCCTTTTCCGCTGGTAGCGTGCTAAACTGGACGACGCCCCAGCGTTCCGGGCGGTGCATGTCGATCACCCCTTGGGGCGACCATACCCAGTTATCTTCCTTGGTATCTTTGATTTTGCGATATTTCCCATCGACGATCTCATGACGCCATTCAACTCGCGAAAAATTAATCCGCCATTGATCGCTCGCTCGTGGCGGACATGGAACATAGCTAATCTCCGCCAAGGACTTCCACGGCCAAGCGATTTCGATACTCCAGCCATGGTCGGTGTCTCGCGAATCATTGAGGGTGCCGTTGATGTGAATGGCCGATTTCAGCCCTTTGATTTCCCAGGCGTCGATCGCTCGCCCCCCATCCTTGTAGGGCCGCGACAGTAGTAGATCCCAGGTGGTATTCAACACGTTG
The DNA here is from genome assembly GCA_009918525.1 of Planctomycetia bacterium. Taxonomy (GTDB): domain Bacteria; phylum Planctomycetota; class Planctomycetia; order Gemmatales; family Gemmataceae; genus RGDT01. The sequence continues at coordinate 2,795 of RGDT01000233.1, read as the reverse complement.
AGTTCCAATTCACCGTACAAATGACTATCTGAATCGGGATCGAGAAAGACTTCAAAATCGTTATCGTGAAAGATGACGGAATCGTGCTGAGTCAAGGTGCCCCAGACGTGAGGTTCTTCCAGTTCGGCGGCAATGTAGAGGTATTGATCGTCCCAGAGCATTTTCATCCGGGTACGAAATCGTGGTTTGGGTTTGCTGATCCCTTCGATATCGAGAAAATCTTCGCTCCACGGCGCAGCCGTCCACGCGGCATCGTCCAGTTTGCCATCGATGGTGATCGGACCCGTCGCCCGTGTGCAGAGGTAGCCGCGTGGCGTGATTTCGGGATAAGGCGTGTAGATAACCGGAGCAAGTTTCGGTGGTTCGTCGCGCGATTGTAACCCGCCAACGCCGAGTATTCCCCAGCCAAGCAACAAGAGAAAAAGAGTCAAGGCGATGCCAATGGGTTTAATCATTACGAGTTTCCGTTACCGAGAACTATTTGGCCAACCACAGTTGTCGTGCCGGGATTGCGACGAACAATCTATGAAATGCCAATTTATGTGAGGCTGCAGGAATGACAAGCAGAAGGACCATCGCCACGACAACAGGCTAAATAAAAAGTGTTGATGCTGAACTATCAGAAAATAACCAAGAATCAGCGATTAGAAATAACTTTTCGCTCATCGATCCTTTCTTTTTTAAGACAGAAAGGTAGTATCTCCTCAACCCCAAATAGATGGGACTCTACCATCTAAAAATATTCCTTCGAGTATTCGCGGTTTCTGATCGGCATACCAACCGCGACGGTTTCAGTGCGTCGCGGTTGCATCATTGGCTCACTTGATCAAGCGTGTTTCTTTTTCTGTCGGGAACTCTTTGGGAATCGGCAAACTCACTTTACCGGTCGCCGCCCATTCCGTGCCACGGCCTACGGTTGCGGCAAACCCGACGCACTTCATCGAGTTGGCATCGTGCCCCATCGGCGTATGGAAAACACGGCCCTTGCCGTAGTCTACCGTCCAGATCATTGGTTCGTGAGAGCTGGTTCCCTTGGAATAGGCGGTCGCCAGCACCTTTACATTTTTGATCGGACCGCGCATATTGTCGTACAATTCGTCATTATTGTGCATCCATTCACGGGGCATCCCTTTTGTAACGGGATGTTCGGCATTGCGAACGACAATCGCGAACTTACCGCCGGAGCGATGGCCTGAGCCTAGGTCTTCGCCCTTGGCAACGCGAATTTCTTTTCCGTCGTCGGTCAACTTCAATCGCTCGCCGAAGTCCTTGCCGCGCCAACCCATACCGATCATCAGGTTGTATTCCTTCCACCCACCGAAAGCGTTATTCGCCGCGTGAACGATAACGAGGCCGATCTTACCATCGTTTAGCCGCTGTTCGAGATCCTTTTCAAACTCCTTGGGCCATACCGCACCGTTATAGTTACTCAACACAACATCATATTTTGATAAATCGGGCGGGAAGGGTACCGTGTTTTCGATTGCACCCGGCTTGTCTCCCTTCTTGAGATTGCTGGTGACATCGACGCTGAAAATCCCCGCATCGTCGAGGATCTTCTTCAACACCGGCGATGTGGCCCGCCAGTTGTGATTGTTTTGTCCATCGATGAGAATGACTCTCACCTTACTCGGAGCCGGGTCGGCAGCTTGAGCCGCCCATCCGACACTGAGGCAAACCAGTAGCATCATCGGGGACCAACGCATCGAGATTCTCCTTTCACTTCTTCTTGTCATCGGCAACGACGTTTGCCTTTTCGGCATTCGGGAAGTCGGCAGGTAGCGGTATCGTCACCCGGCCGGTCGCTGCCCATTCTGTGCTACGTTGTATCGTGGCGATGAAGCCGACGCAACTCATGGCGGCCGTGTCGTGTCCCATCGGTGTGTGAACGACGCGACCTTTTTCATAGGCAACCGTCCAGAGGATTGGTTCATCGACTTTGGTTTTGGGGCAAGGAGAAGAAGCCAATACGGTCACATTCTCGATAGGGCCACGGAGGTTGTGCATCAGCTGATCGCGAGCGTGCATCCATTGTTTCGGCATTCCTTTAACGATCGGATGTTCTGGTTCACGAAGATTGACGACGAAGGGATGATAGGTTTCACCTGTACCCGATCCTTCGCCTTTGGGCACACGCACCTGCTTTCCCATTTCATCATAGTATATCCGATCACCTGCTTTGTTGCCGCGCCACGCCATCCCGACCATGCGATTGAACGCGGGCCAGTCGGCGAAACAGTTATTTGCCGCATGAAACAACACAAACCCAATCTTACCGCCTGTCAGTCGCTCCTCGAACTCTTTGCGAAATTCAGCGGGCCATGATCCGCCATTATAGTTGCTGATGACGACATCGTATTTTCCTAGGTCTGGGGGAAAATCAACGGTTGGTGTGACGTTTCCGGGTTTGTCACCTTTGCGAAGATTAGAGGAAACGTCCACCCGAAAACGCCCGGATTTTTCCAAGAATCGCTTGAGATAGGGTGTGGTAACTCGCCAGTTATGATTGTGCTGGCCGTCAATGATGACCACTCGCACAGGGGCGGGTTCATCGGCGAGGGCGGTCGCCAGTGTTACGAATGCCGCGACGAGAGCGATCCCAGCGCGGATAGCATTTTGTGGCACGATATCTCCTTCTGATCGGTGTAAAGACTCATGGGTCTGGTGGGATAACGCTATGATAGGGATTAATTATTTTAATTTGCCCAAAAGTAAATCCCCGGCACCAGCCCAGGCGGCGTGGCCGACCCCGCGATGATGCGTGGGACAAGGGAGCCGATAGCAAAATGTGAGCG
>RGDT01000232.1 GCA_009918525.1 Planctomycetia bacterium | reverse complement strand
CCCGCCAAACTCGATGGGGCTTCATGCTTAACCCACTCGGCAGGTTTTAAAAGCGTTTGGCCCTCGGGCGTTTCGGGGCCAATATTAAAGCCCATTTGGTAAATAGCGCCCGCCAAATAGTTAAACGGATACATCCCAAACATTGAAACCGTGTCGGCCTGTTTTTCAATTGTGTAATAAACGCTCATTTTGGGGCCTGTGAAATCATAATTTTCATAAACCCGAAATTGTCGAGTTGTTCGGGTTTGAACTTGGCCCTCAAATGGGGCGAATGATTCAGGAAGCCCGAGCATTTGTAACGCTTTTATTGTGTTGCTCATTTTGGTAATTTCTTCGAAAGTAGGGAATTTTTTTTTACCGCCGTTTTTTGGGTAAATATTTAATCCATTATGTCAAATCTTAAAGAATCAATTAAAGCGATTTTTCAAAAATTCGCTATTGACCCGAAGGCTTATGGTATTGAACTCGAAACCGAGGTAAATCTCGAAACTGAGGTAAAGTTACTCGACGGAACCTCAATTTTTACAAGTGCGGATGCGCTCGCTATTGGTGTCGACGTTTATACTAAAGACGAAACGGGCGCAAAAGTTCCCGCAATGGCTGGCGAGTATTCAATAGCAACCGGGGAAATGGTAAGCGTAAACGAGATGGGCCTACCGCTGATCAACCCCATGCGTACGTCGCGCCAGTCTTCGTCGGTGGAGTTCTCAACGACGGCCCACCCCTGGAGATACGGAGCTTTTTTGCCCTGCTTGGTGCCCAACACGAGGCGGTAGCTAGTCTTCCATACGGGGTTTTCGACCACATAGCCGATCTGGATACGCCGCTTCCCTTCGCCGACACAGCGAACCGCGACCGCTTTTTTCTGGGTGTCGTGCGACTTCGCTAACGTGTCCAACGCTTTCTTGAACTCGCTCTCCAGTGCCGAGCTGAGAAACTTGATCCGCTGAACTTCGGACAGCTTCACCGATCGCACGCCGTCAGCGCACCATAGGTTCAACACTGCACTCTCGACCGTATGATCGTCCTTGCCGATGGTCGTCTTTTGCTTCTCGACACCGACAATCGACCCGCTGAGGGTCGCGGCAACGCCGGCTGCTGGTACCACTTCGACACGCTCGCCGCGTGCTTGATTGAGTATCGATTCCAACGTCGGGTTACTTGTCAGGTTGACGGCAAAACTCTTGAGTGTGCGTTCGACCGGAGCCGACGAGTCATAGCTGACGGCGGAGATATGGCCGTCGTCGAGGTCGCGGACGACTAGACTCTTAATAAGGTCGTTGATGTCCGAGACGGGGAACGATAGATCGATGCGAGCGTCACCGGTGACACTGCCTTCGCGGAGGAAATGCCCCACCCCGCTGGAGAACAACAGAACCCGGCTGATGGGCAAACCCACCGCACGCGATTCATCCTCTCCTGCCTTGGCGGCTCCCTGGGCGGCGATTTTCATTACACTGAGTGCCACGGCAACGACACATACTAGCCCCACCACGACGCCGACCGGCAACCATTTTCGCATCGACATACTCCTTCGGGAGAGAGAGTCCGCTGTTTCCTTGGGCAACCGGATGATAACAATCTATACGACGGGGCAAAGAGTGCGATCGATTGAGGATGTAATGGAAACCGACGGACTGCTGGTCATAGACAAGCCGCAGGGCATCACCTCGCGGGACGCGGTTGATCGCGCGAGCCACTGGTTCCCGAGACGTACCAAACTCGGCCACACCGGTACGCTCGATCCGTTGGCGACCGGCGTCCTCGTGCTGTGCGTCGGCTCGGCGACGCGATTGGCCGAGTATGTCCAGCGCATGAACAAAACTTATGAAAGCACCTTTCATCTTGGCGCAACAAGCGACAGTGACGATGCGGACGGCGTCATCACGCCACGAGTCGGTGCGACCGATCCGGGCGTGGAAGCCGTTGGCGTGGCGTTGCAAAGGCTGGTCGGCCCGCTGATGCAGGTTCCGCCCGCTTTCTCGGCGGCGCACGTTGGCGGACAACGCGCTTACTACCTAGCGCGACGCGGTGAAGAGGTCCGTCTGGAACCGCGGCCGGTCACGGTCTATGGTATCACCATTACCCGCTATGCTTATCCTGAACTAGATGTGCGCGTCGAATGCGGTAAAGGAACGTATATCCGGTCCCTGGCCCGCGATCTGGGCGAGATTCTCGCTATCGGGTCTTACGTCCAGACGCTACGACGAACGCGTGTCGGCCCCTTCACGGCGGATATGGCTGTGCCGCTCGATCGAAGGCAGCCAACAAAGGGCATCGACGAGGGTGAAAGTGCGGTACGTCTCATGCCGACCGGCTTAGCCCTGGCTGAGTTGCCGCGTGTCGAGGTGAGTATGGCCAACGTGACACGATTGCGCCAGGGTCAGGCGGTAGCGACGACAGGAGCGAATCGTGAGCAGGTAGGCGTCTTTGCCGAAGGCCAAGCCGTAGGCGTGGGGACGATAAGAGATGGATGGTTGCACCCCGATAAGGTTTTGGCCGGACGCTAAAGTCACCATCAGAGGGCCGAGCGTCGCCGGTCTGAGTATCAGAGCCGCAAGCGTAAGCGCAGGCCCTAGTCAACTAGACGTCGCTTCCGCTTGCGGCTCTGACCGTATCGCAACGGGGCAGCCGGTCATCAATCGAGATAGGTGTACCACAAAATACAAAATAACGCGGTGAAGGCATCTTTTAGGCCGATCTTCTTGCCTTCCTCGTAGGTTCGCCCAGCATAGCTGATCGGCACCTCGAAAATCCGCACCGTCGGCCGACGCCGTGCCAGTTTGGCGGTCACCTCCGGCTCAAAGCCGAAGCGATTACTGCGAAGCGTCATTCCCTGGATGATCTCGCGGCGGAAGACCTTGTAACAGGTTTCCATATCTGTCAGATTCAGATTCGTGAACCAGTTAGATAGCGTCGTCAGCCAGCCGTTCGCGACCGAGTGCCAGTAATACAAGACGCGGTGCTTTTCGCCGATAAACCGCGACCCAAAGACCGCATCCGCTTTGTTCTCAAGGATCGGCTGCAACAAGCGGTTGTATTCAGCCGGATCGTATTCCAGGTCAGCATCCTGCACGACAACTACATCGCCGGTAGCCTCGGCGAAGCCGCGCCGCAGCGCAGCGCCCTTGCCCTGATTTTTTTCCTGAAAGATGACTTTGTAAATCGGGTCAGTGAGAGTTTTGAGGATGTCGCGGGTTCCATCCTTGGAGCAATCATCGACAATGATGATCTCCATCGGGATTTCGGTCGCCAGAATACGGCGCAGCACCTCGCGAATCCAGCGCTCCTCGTTGTAGACCGGAATCACCACCGACAACTTGAATCCAGGCGGAATAGGGTAAATCCCGATCGCGCGGCATGCCGGCTCGCCCAGCAGCTTTTGCATCAACGCGACACGTTCCGCCGAACTGACCTTATCGTAAGTCAGCAGACGCTTTAACCCCTCAAATGCTTCTTGCCCGTCGTTCGTCATCGCGACTCCTTGCGTATGTTTGGCCATTATCGGCCATTTGGATCGAATGGCAAGGCAACCGCCCGTCCCTCGGCGGCACTGGTTGCGACTGCTTCAGTAAATTTCATGTAGTCCAAGCCGGCTTCAAAGGTTGTTCGTGTAACGGGCTTGCCTTCGCGGATCGACGCCACAAAATCGGCCTCAACTTTCCAGCCACCGCGTAAGTCCGCTGGGATGGATAATGGACCGTGCGTACCAGTAATATTATCGGTCAGAAAATCGTAGGTCAGCACTCCCGCCGAGCCGTACAGGCGAGCGGCCATTTCCTGACCATGTGGGCATACGCCGCTGAGTTGATAAACGCCCCGTGAGCCGTTGGGATATTCGACGAGCGCCTGAACACTATCTGGAGTGCCGACAGGCACCCCACCACGCTGCGGGATAAAGGCGTGCGTGTGGGCCAGGACCCGATTCGGTTGCGGAAGCCAGCGGGACAGCGTTTCATGCAAAATTCCTAGCGTGAGCATGTTCACGCCGGAGAACGCCGCGTCTTGCCTCCAGTGCAACGGCGCGGCCGGATCAGCCAAGGCGGAGTTACGGTGGACGACACTTACCTCACGCCATTCGCCCAGATACCCTTGGGCGAGTAACTGCCGGATAAAGGCATCACCGCTCAGTCCGAAAGGGCTGGGCACAATCTGACACACCAACCCCCGATGCGTGCGACTGGCTGCCAACATCTGGTGAGCTTCGGCCACGTTCATACACATACGGGCCTCGGTCAGCACGTGCTTGCCGGCATCCAGAGCCGCCAACGTGATCGGAGCGTGCAGGTATGGCCAGGTACCGATGACAATGGCGTCGATATCGGGACAGGCTACAAGGTCTTGCCATCGCTCGAATGTCCGGGGAATGTTGAACTCGTTGGCGACGGCGGCGGTAGACTCCGGTCGCCGGTTGCAGACGGCGGCGAGCGTTACGCCAGAAACAGCGAGTAAACCGGGAATGTGCCGGGCGCGTGTGTTGGTGCCTGCGCCAATCAGGCCGATGCGGAGCATGAAGCAACCTCCACGGGGAACGACAACAGCATCCTATCTGAGTCTTCCCCGCAGAGGAATGCGAAGGGTTATTTACTATTCACCTCGACCTTCACGCCGACGTTCGCCCCTGCCTTGAGGTCGATCATAATCGGCGAGTTCGATTCCGTCGAACTATAGCGGGCAGGCAAGATGTTGATGGCCAATTTGGCGAGTTTAAGCTGTTCGACATCATCCGGCGGAACAGATTGCTTGGTCTTCTTATCCACCCACTTGGAAACGCGAACCCCATATTTGCCCGGCGTAAGATGTACGCGAGCATCGGACACGATGTTGAACTTGCCTTGGGCATCCGAGCGAGTGATGGCCCCTCCGATTTTCGATCCCGCATCAACGGGAGCAAATTCGATCACCGCGTCCCCTAGTGGTTGACCATCGAGGGTGGCAACGCCCTGGACGGACAAGTTCCCTCCTCCATCCCCACAGCCGATCACCAACGCCAGCGAACCGACGAGAAAGCATACTCTCCCCAGAGAGCAAAAACTGTTCATAAATGAATACCCTGTTTATTACCCCGGAATTCCGAAACATAAGAAAGAAGGGCGAAGAATCTATCGTCAGTTCGTGTTGGTCTCGCCCCCGTCCGGCGTTTGCAGCGCAGTGAACACGGCCAAGGCGATTCCGTCAGGAATTCCGCGAACCGAACCGTCGAGCATGACAAAGTTGGTGGTGCCGGTGTGCTTGCTGCTGAAGCCCCAAGCGTAGGTGCAATACTTCGTCGAACTACCGGAACACAGCCCGTAAGGATAGTTCGGCGTGAACCCGGTGTAGTATCCGCGACCGTGTACGGCAGTGTGTGTGCCTGCACCCCAATAGGGACCGTACGCCGTCGAGGTGTGCAACTGGGTCGATTCGCCGATGCCGAGCGTATTGCTAGTCCCGTCGCTCACCCTGGCTATCGCTACTGCACCATCGTTGCCGAAAGCGCCGCGGGCGGTACTGGCGGTGCTACCCCAAGGGGCGTCGTAATCCGTGTAAGCTCCGGTATTAAATAAGTAGTTGCTGCGACGGAGATTATCACGCTCGTAGAATCCCGTTGTGCGCGGCGAGTCGTTCATCTGCGGCGGATCGTCGTCCGAAGGGCACGAGTAAACTTTGATCTTCGTCTGCGCTACGATGCGATTGGGGTTAGGATTCGGGTCAGATCCAACGGCAATACCATACGGACTGGAACTGCTCGCGATGTACTGATAGTTGTACTGCTTGAACAGATTGTCCTGTTCGATGTACGGCAGCAGGGCTACGAATCCCGTGTGGTTGTAGATGCGGTACGGCTGCCCCTTGTAACTGACCTCCGGCCCCTCATAGGGTGCCGCACTAGCGTTGTTATAACGGCCGGAATGAATCAACGCGGCAGGAAGACGGCTGTAGGTGTCGTTGAAGCTGTGTAGAGCAATACCCATTTGTTTGAGGTTATTGCTGCACTGCATCCGCGCGGCGGCTTCGCGGACTTTTTGTACGGCAGGCAGTAACAGGCCGATCAAGATAGCGATGATGGCAATCACCACAAGTAGTTCGATGAGCGTGAAGCCTAAACGGTAGAATCGACGGTCTCGCATGAGAGCATCTCCACAGATAGATAGGATGAAGCCAAAAACCAGACTGATCGACGCCGAAGCCAGAATGGCCGGCGTTGATCGAAGGAAAACTCAAAACGATGGGAGAGTATCTAAATAAACAACGCGAAACGGATACCGACTCGCTTCATTTTTGGGATTGTTTCCTAAATAATGAATTTATTTAGACTTGTGACCAATAGTGACACAAACAGAGAAAAGCCGCCTCCCTCAAAATGCTCACAAAACGAGCACCGTATGCTGTCGATTCACGCAGTCCCAAGCGAGAGATAATGTCTGCGTGAAAAGCAC
>RGDT01000231.1 GCA_009918525.1 Planctomycetia bacterium | reverse complement strand
GAACGATAGGAATGGGGGGGGCCGAGACAATTACAGCAACAGGCACGGGAACGGCGACAGGCAGTTTGGTTGGTGCAACGGTGCGTGTTGGCGCGACGGGCGGAATACGTCGTGTGATCTGCTTGATCCGTGCTCGCGGCATCATCCGGGCAATCCGCCACAACAGCGGACCCACCCAAAGTAACGCGGCGAGTACGGCTGTCCCCACAACGAGCACATCGGGCAGAATCATACGATCCAGAGCGGCCCCGATGGTGCCGCCAGCGCGATCGGCTCGATGAAGGACCAATGCGGCTACCGGGACGAGCAGAACACTACCGGCAAGATGACACCCCCAAGCAATGGCCCGCTGACGACGCACGAGCAGCAGCGCGAACACCGTCCAAGCGGCCAGAAAAGCCCAGGTAGCCGAGCCCAAAGAAACGAACAAGAAGGACGGGCGAATCGTGCCCAAGACGATCCCGACGAGCAACAAGACGACGGCAGCCAGATCGATGCGCCAGGTTTTGTTCATGGTCGGCCTCGGAAAACGGTATAGGGGACACATCTCCAGTATTCCCCGCGATGGGTTAGGCCGAATCATTCGAGGGAAGTGAAAGTGGACAGCGCTTGGCGTGTGTGCTGATACGTTCGATTTTTTCGGTGTTCTCGGCCTGTGGATCGGTTTGGCGTGCCAGGGGTGAGTAGGGGAGCAGAAGATAAGTGTAGTTGGTATCAACGAAGAGGGAGCATGGGATTGAATAGCCCAGTCAATAGCGGTCTTGGTCGCATGGGGGAACGAAGGCAATAACTTCGGTCCGTCGCATCCTGCGGGAGTGATGATGTGCCAAAGCGTGTGACGACCTCTTCGGAGCTACGCTCGTGCAACTGGCCGTCACGAAACAAAAGAGCCGAATATGCACTTCAGTCCAGGCGCTCCAGCGAGCCGGGAAAAGTCACGAAGTGCCCCATACAAAAGCGAAGAGAGACGACGTGAGCGGGGATGAAGTGGATAGGTTGTAGCGTCAAGTTCCTGACGCACGCTCGCGGCCATCGGGTGGTCACCGGGAACCATATACTGGCCCGTTTCGCTGAAGCTGAGATCAGTACCGTCACGTTCTGCACGCCGACGAGGCGGGAAGGTGTGCGTGATTCTTAAGCGGGGTTGCTTTGCGATACGCGAAAAACGGTTCGCCAGGATGAACAAAGCTGCCTTGTTCGATTGGAAATTCGTCGTCCTAGCAGCCGGGAAGAACTTCTTGGGTTTGCTGTCGCGGGCATGAAAGCTAGAAAAAACTTTATGCTTCACGTCGCGCTGTACGAACCCGAGATGCCCGCCAACACTGGGAATATCGGTCGGTTATGTGTTGGAGTCGATTGTCCGTTGCATTTGATCGGACGGACGGGCTTTCGTCTGGATGATCGTCTCATCCGTCGGGCCGGGCTGGACTATTGGCCGAAGTTGCGATTGTATCAACACGCGACGTTGAGCGATTTCGAGCATGAAGTGCCCGGCCGGGTTTATTGCCTGAGTACCAAAGGGACGCAACGCTACACCCAGGCTCGCTTCGCGGTTGGCGACGTGTTGCTGTTCGGCAGCGAGTCGCGCGGGCTACCCGCTGAGGTGCTCCAACGCCATCGCGATAAGGTGCTCGTCATTCCTATGCCCGGCGAAGTCCGTAGCATGAATTTGGGCAACGCCGTCAGCGTGGTCCTGTACGAGGCTCTCCGGCAGATTCACGGCTGGTGAGCGGCCCCTCTTCCCGAAAGCGTTATTTCGTATAACGATACGAAAGTTCCTTACTCGATGACCGATGTCATCGGCTCCCACTTTCGAGATAGCCAGGCTGGAGGGGAGATTGAGGTAACTGACGAGGGTAGCAACCATGACCGGGGCCGAAATCGAAGATACCTACGCCGAGGCGTTCCGATCCATCTATGCCGAGGCGTTGATTACCGCACGAGATAAAACCTGGCTGGATCACGCCGTTCAGGCGGCAACCGGCAACGCATCGTCGAGTATTCTGTGCGATTGCGAGGCTGGTTTGGATCGCTATCTAACGCGCGATCAGACGCCCGATGGTCGTATCGGCGCGGTGCTGCAATTCCATGTACCGCGTTTCCGCAAGGATAGGGTGGAGCATCTGGAACGCTGTCTACTTGTGCGTTTAAGTCAGAACGTCTTGACGTGTGCGACGGCGGCGGCGTTCTGCCCCGATCCAGGGGCCAATCACTACAAGCTAGGACGCAAGATCGCCTTTTTCGGTGACGGGCACCAGTTCCGTGATGTGCGGCATGGTCGGCGAGTATGGGTCATCCCGATTTTGGGCGGCGAGTTTATCATCGACCGCCGTTTCGGCTGGCACGAAGGGTTGATGGGGGGGAATTTGTGGTTCATGGGGCGCGATATTGATTCCGCGCTGTTGGCCGCCGAACGAGCCGCTGCGGCCGTTGCCGAAGTGTCTGGTACGATACAGCCGTTCCCTGGAGGGATCGCGGGCAGCGGCTCGAAGGCAGGTAGTCGATATAAGTTCAGCATAGCCAGTACATACGAGGCATACTGCCCGACGCTCAAGACGAAACTTGGAACGGCGTCGAAGGTGCCCGACGGAGTAGCGTCGATCATGGAAATCATCATAAATGGCAAGGATTTAGCGACGATTGCCACCGCCACGCAACGGGCCATCGAGGCAGCGCGAACGACGCCGGGACTGGTGCGAATTTCGGCGGGGAACTACGGAGGTCGTCTGGGGAAGAGTTTCATTTACCTGCGTCCGGAGCGACAGCCGGGCAGTGAAGGGAAGTAAAGGGATTTTCCCAACCTCAATCGAGATCGACCACTTGCGTTACGATCTTGGTCGTGCAGGATAATCTCCGGTTGCTCGAATGATTCAGATTGATAAACTATCTCACGTGCGATAAGGAAAAGCAGGTCTGGTGCTTTTGCCAGTCTGAACCCCGATGATCCCGTCGCGAGGTGTCCCGCATGACCGCGCCGCTGCTCGTCGAATTTTTCGACGCCCTGCCCGAAGACGCCCTACAAGGAGTAGAAGATCTGCCGGCTGATCGGCAAGCGATGAATCCTGCGACGAATTCTGCTCCCAAAGCGACTGGAGGTAAGGCTAAAAGAAGAGCCGCGTTGCATCTGTTCAATCAGAAGGTGCGAGAGAAATATACCGAAGGCACCCTCATGCGGTTGGCCCAGGCCGATAATCTGCAGATTCGTAAGTCGGCCGTTTTCGCTCTCGGACAGGTTGGCACTCTGGCGGCCAACCAGGTGCTGGCTCGAATCCTGCACGACGACGACAGCGACGTAGCCGATGTCGCTTCCGCGGCACTGTGGCGGGTTTGGTTCCGTGGTGACGACACGACCGCTTCGGACGAGCTATACCGAATCGTACGCCTGCGTGATGCCGAACAGGCAATCCTGGCTCTCGATGCGTTATTGGCCAAGGCCGATAGCTTTGCCGAGGCGTACAATCAACGGGCCATACTGATGTATCGAACTGGTAAGTTTGATCGGGCAGCGAAAGATTGTGCCCGCGTTATCAAGCTCAACCCTCACCATTTCGGTGCTCAGGCCGGTATGGGCCAATGTCTGTTGCGATTGCGACGTCAACCAGCCGCCTTGAAGGCGTTTCGGCAGGCGTTGCGGATTAACCCGCGACTAGACGGCGTCGCCGCCACCGTGCGGGCACTGGAAAATGCCTTGGGCGGTGAAGAAGGCCGGTAGATTATCCGCGAATCTTCGCCAACGGTTTCGGCACTAAAGATGTACATCCTTAGTGCCGAAACCGTTGGCGAAGAGACGTATTCGATTTTGATACGGTTACTTTGACTTCTTCAGTTTCTCCAATTCACCCTGCAACTCGACCAGCTTCTTTTTGGCGATAGCGATTTGTTTTTCCATCATCTGGCGTTTGTCAGAGTCGTCGTCGATCAACCGCAGTGTCTCGATCTTCTTTTCCATCATGCGAATCGTCGCGTTGGTATCCTCGATTTCCTTTTCCAGCGTTCTCCTCCGTGTGAACCGTTGCTCCTCGGCGCTGATTTCTTCCGGCTTGGGAGCCAGTTTCCCCGAGCGCAAATCGGGTAACAGCGCTACCACCGCCTCAGAGGGGATGGCGTAGCTTTCCGTCCGTCCCGCCCGTGCGATATTCACGCCGACTGCTTTACCTTCTAGGTTGACCACCGGTCCACCGCAGTCGGTCGGCTTGACGACCATGTCGTGCTGCAAGATGACCGGGAACCCCTGACGTTTCTTGCTGAGCGTACTACCCATCTTGTTTTGGAAGTCGCCACGGTCGAATCCACCCGGCGCCGCCGGACGTTTCCCTAGCTCCAGGTCGATCTCTTCTTCCGAGCCGTTGGGTCCGTTCCGCTTGATCTTGAGGGTTACTTTTTCACCAGCCTTGTATTTTTGGACGGTTTCGATGAGCTTTTCGGCGTTCGCAACCTTGCGTCCAGCGACACTCAGGATAATGTCGTCCACTTTCAGCCCAGCCTTTGCGGCTGGGCCGGTCTTTTCCAGTCCGCCGATAGTTGCAGGGCCTTCGCCGTCCTTGAGGAAGACGCCCAGATAGCCGCTGTTGGAATCGGGAGGGTTGGCGGGATAGTCACGTTTGCCTGGCTTGCGGGTCGGCACGCCGACGACGCCGACAGCCAAGGGGGAGTCGCCTGGTCCGGGTGTGGCCAACCAGTCGCCCGCTTCGGCCTTGGAGCTGCTGACCCATTCAACCGGGGTAAGCCCACTAGCTTCCACTTTGAGCAAGGCCAAGTCGTATTTCGATTCGATGCCGACGATTTTGGCTTCGACTTGACGACCATCCCGCAGGTCGCAGGTCAATTTGCCTTTGCGTTCGAGTTCGCTGTACTTGGTGATCAGCAACCCATCCGGCGAAACCACCGTGGCTAGTGCCACTTCTTTACCGTCTCCCTTGACGCGCACCGTAGAACGGGATGCGTTAGTCACGATCGACCGAAACGCCTGGAGCATTTCCGGGCTGCGACGAGTGCCGTTGGGCACTCCCTGGGCGTCCACCAACCCAGCGGCCGCGACGAGCAACAGGGGGATTAGTGTGCGTGCGGAGCGTATCATGATCCGTAACTCCGGTGTTGGTTCTGGGGAAAATCACTCGGACGGTCGTTCGACTAATTTTACTTTGAATTTCTTCATTTGTCCTTCACGTTCGATTGTCAATTCAATCGTATCGCCGGGTTTCTTGGTCTGCATGAACGTCATCAAGTCGTCGCGAACTTTTAGTTCTTTCCCGTCAACGGCTTTGAGGACATCACCCACTTTGAGACCAGCCTTATCGGCAGGCATACCTTCGGTAACCTGGGTAAGTTTCAAATCGGTCGTGTCCGGTTCAAAACCGATGCCCATAAAGGCTTTGGCTGGAGCCGGACGGTTGGGACCTTTGGGGTTCGGGGTCGGGAGCGAAAATCCGAACGGACCACTACCCCACGAGTCGCCCTTGGCCAAACGGGTCCAGGTATTGCGATAGGTGTCAACCGGCACATGGAAATTGCTTTCCATCGTCATGTTGATTCGGCTGTGGATGCCGATGACGTTGCCTTCGAGGTCGAAGAGTGGTCCGCCCGAATCGCCCCCGACCAGGGCGTTATCGGTGCGGATCACTTCACTGTTCGCGAAGATAACTCGTCCCACACGAACCACAGGGGCACGTCCCGGCATGTAGCCGCGCGGATGACCCACAGCGATGCACCACTGATTGGGTCCGACCGGTTTGCTGATGCCCATATCCACAAAAGGATATTTGCCTGTAGTCGTAATTTTGATCATCCCCGAGTCGATGGCAGTGTTACGGCCCAGGGTTTTTCCCTTGACGGTCTTTCCGTCGCTGAGGATGACATCGCACTCTTCGCCCGGTTTGCCGGAGACGTGCCCCGCGGTGAGGACGTAGCCGTCTTCGGAGACGATCACACCAGAACCGGCGGAAGCACCGATGCGCAGTCCGACCGTGGCGGGTATGGCTCGTTTCAGGACGTCTTTAACCGTTTTTTGGATGACCAGCAGATCGGCCGGCCCCGATGGGACGGGTTTACGGAAGACAGCGTATCGCTGGGATACCTCGGCGGCTGGCGGCGGAGCCGCAGCATTGGCCAGTAGGGCCATATATCCCAGGAAAACGACGGTAACCGGCCCCAGACCGGCCCGGAAGATTAGACGGTTGATCATTGCGACCTCGTCCTGGTTGCTGACTCAACGGGGGCGAAAAGGTTCGGCGGGGTGTTACACGCACCGTCGCCAACTGAGTAGACGACCGAAGGCGTTTTTTGCATCCATCGGCTTGCATTTTTTGCCGGGTATCTCGATCTTCTCCAAGCCCGGTCCCTATTCAACTCCATCGCAGTACACCTTGCCACCGGATTTTTTCGTCTTCCGAACGGTTCTAGCCAGCCTCTTTTCGGCACCTACACAGCCACCATATGCCCAGTGCTGACGCTG
>RGDT01000024.1 GCA_009918525.1 Planctomycetia bacterium | reverse complement strand
GTCCGCACGGATGATGCGCCCGCGATCCGGTACTTTGAACCTCTTGAGATTCTTTTCGATGGCGTCTAGCAAGCGGTTGTCGCGTTCGACAAATGACGTTCGTGACGCGCCACGACTAATGGCCTCCAGGCCGATGACGCCTGTTCCCGCAAAGACGTCGAAAAAGGGCCGGTCGGGTACGGCATTGCCCAGGATACTGAACAGCGCCTCGCGGGTGCGCTGGGGCGTCGGTCGCATGGTAGGTAATACGTCGCATTCGATTTTTCGGCCGCGGAGTGTGCCGGCGACGATGCGGATCTGGGTACGCATGAAAGCTCGTATTTCAAGGCGAGCGGGGGAGATGGGGGCTTTTAGTCTCCCCCCAGAATCGCAAGGATGTTTATCCCTCAAGTATTTAGCAAAGCAAATAACACCGCGGAAGACAAGGGCGCGACGATGGACACCGTTGATTTTCCTAGAGCTTTCCTGCACCTCAGAGCGACTTATCCTCCGGAGATGATCTTCGCCACAGGGACGATCATCGCACAGGTTGAAGCCATTTCGCGAACCAGTCTAGCATCTCTTTTCGCATCTGGGGCGTATAAACGTGCCCGGTGTGTGCGTAACGCACGCTACGGAACGCCTCTTTGGCACCGATGGCCGAGTAGACCGCTCCGACGCTTTTCTCAATCTCTTCGATGCCGTCAGCCGGAGAGCCTGAGTCGAGTGTACCGTTGAGGGCAAGGAAAGGCCGTGGCCCAATCAACGCGATAACCCCTTCAATATCAAAGTGTTTCAACAAGCCGAACACGAAATAATAGACGCCGTGGGCACGCAATTCACCGTGGTTGATGAGGTTCTGATACCGCGTCAAGCAGGCGACGCCTACGACAGCTTTGACGCGGTCGTCTACGGCGGCGAGCCACCAAGCTCGTGTACTACCCATGCTGATGCCGGTTGCGCCGACACGCGTCATGTCCGCCTCCGAGCGAGAAGCCAGATAATCCAGCGCGACCTGATCATCATGGACGAACATCCCCCAGAGCGTTCGGCCGCGCCACAGGTGATACTTCAAGAGTGATTCTTGTTGGATTCGCGTCGTTTCGACGGATCCACTTGGCCCGGTGCCGGCTCGACCGCCGTACCAACAGGCATCTGGGGCCAGGACGACATATCCCGCTTTGGTAAACGTCTCTCCGAGTGGTTCGTCGCCGCCATTGTAACCGCGCATCAATAATTGGCTGGAGTTGTAACTCGACGAATGCAGCCAGAGGATAGCCGGTGCCTTGGCATTACCTAATGTGCGCGGAGCCAGGAACAGAGCGGTCATGCGGTCGCCGTCACCGTTGGGGATGAGCAGGCTTTCCACTGTCATAGCGGGGTGAACCTCCCGGCAGACCCGTTCGGCGGACGTCTTGGGACGTTCGGGCAGGTCGCCCAGTGTCCCGATCACCGTTTTCAATAGTTCCGGGCGGCGTTTCTGCCACTGAGCCACATCCTTGGGGGCAACGAACTGCGGCACTCGAAGTCTGCGGTACGCCTCGGGCACGCCCGCATCCCGTTTCGCTTGTGCGGCTTTGTAGGTCTCGGTCGCTTTCTCGTCGGCAGCGGGTAACGGTTTGGGATCAACCGCACGCACGGCTAGATGACGACGTACACAATCGGCGACGGCCCGTGCTTGGAGGTTGATCCCTTCCGGCGTGAAATGGGTGCCGTCCTTCACCAGCAAGGATGAACCGCCCGAATACGTGACGAGCCAATGCAGATCGTGGACCACCACCTTGTGCTTCATCGCGACTTTTAACGCAGCAGCGTTGTAGGCGGAAACATCGGCTTGAAACCGGTCGAACGCTCCGCCACGCATTTTTCCCCGTTCGTCATCAACAGGTGTCGTCAGGGCGAAAATAATTGTCGCCTTCGTTGCCTTCAATCTCGTTAAAATGTCGTCGAGATTGGTCTCATACTCCTTAATGGGCACCTGGAAGCTACCGTCCTTGCGGCTCTTGCGTAAGTCGTGCAAGCCGACGTTGACGTGAACGAGGTCCGGCTTGTGATCGAGGATCGTTTTTTCCAAACCATCGTGAAGCCAACGGCTATCACCAGCTCCGGGGGGATTGATGATATCGGCTTGACCGTCGAGCAGTTTCGCGACGACTGGGGCGTAACCCTGGCGAATCGAGTCGCCGACGAGAACGACTTTGGGCGGGGCACAGGCGAGCAAAAAGAGCAGCGAGAGCATGTTTAGAGTCTCCAGAAAGCGAGCGAAGTTACTTCTGTCCCCAGCGGGGTAAGGGGGCGCGGGGTTAATAAGGGTGCTTTCCCCCGGAACCGCAATGATGAGGATGATTTAGAGCGCGAAAAGTTCCCGGCGAGGCGTTTCCTGACTCGCCTGTATTGCGATGACTCCCTAATCTCTACTGAACGGTTTACCTCTCCAGGGAGACACCTTATGGGCGTCAACGCACCACTCAACCGCAAACTAAAAATGGGCCTCGTCGGCGGCGGCCAGGGAGCCTTCATCGGCCGGGTTCACAGTATCGCCGGTACGCTGGACAATCGAGCGGCTCTCGTCGCCGGGGCGCTGTCCAGTAACCCGGAAAAGGCCAAGGCTAGCGCACCGGATTACGACATTTCAGCGAATCGGGCCTATGGGTCGTATCAGGAAATGATCGACGCCGAACTCAAATTGCCAGTTGGCGAGCGAGTCGATTTTGTCTCGGTCGCGACTCCGAATCACACCCACTATGAGATTAGCAAGGCATTCGCCGAAGCTGGTTTCAACGTCATTTGCGATAAGCCGTTGACGTTCGATCTGGCCCAGGCCGAGGAACTCGCGAAAGTGGTCGCCCGGACGGGCGTCGTTTTCGGCGTCACACACAACTACACCGGCTACCCGTTGGTACGCCAAGCCCGCGACATGGTTCGTTCAGGCGAACTGGGCGATATTCAGGCCGTGCGTGCTTTCTACATCCAAGGTTGGCTACGCACGCGACTGGAAACCAGCGACCAGAAACAAGCTGCCTGGCGCACCGATCCCGCTCGCAGTGGCGCGGCGGGTTGTTTCGGCGACATTGCCACACACGCTTACAATCTCGGCCGGTTCATCACCGGTCTTATCCCCGATACAATCTCAGCCCATCTCAAAGCCTTTGAACCCGGCCGGCAACTCGATGACTACGGCACCGCCATCATCCGCTTCACCAACGGCGGACTAGGCACCGTGACCGCCTCGCAAATCAGCCACGGTCGTGAAAATGACCTGTGGATCGAAGTAGACGGCACCAAGGGAGCCATCGAATGGCATCAGGAGGAGCCGAACAAAATGATCGTTCGAAAGAACGGTGAGCCGCATCGCATCTATACGCGAGCAGGTGGGCCTTATCTCGGTGACACGGCGGGCCGCTCGACGCGCATTCCCAGCGGACACCCGGAAGCATTTCTGGAAGCCTTCGCGAATGTGTACACGGCCGTCTTTGATGACATCGTCTTGCGAGTAGAGGGCAAGTCGTTCGATGGGGCAAAGAGTCTCTATCCGAATGTGGCTGACGGCGTAGACGGGATGAATTTTATCACGCAAAGTGTGGCTTCAAGTGCCGACGGCGGAGCGTGGAAGAAGTTGCATCACGCTTGTTGCCGATGAGCGAAAAAGGGGGGCGCGATTGGTTCGCGCCCCGTTGGAAACCTTTTGTTTAGAAATCGGCTGGCACGTCGATGACAGCCTGGCAGGATTGACAGCGGAATTTTTTGCCACCGGAGCCGGCGGGGATGCGATATTCCTTGTCGCATTCGGGGCAGCGAACCGGCTTGGGGGTTGGCGTCTTGGCCGGCGCTGAGGTGACTCGTTCCGGGGCCGGGTCACTGGGTGGACGCGAGGGAGTTGATAGGGTAGGGGCGGCTGGAGCCGATGAACCGCCGCTACTCTTTTTCTTGGCGCGGCCAATTTCGGCAAGCAGTTCGTCGATGAAATCGCGGGCGGCATCTTCCTTACCCGTTACAGCGATGACCGCAACGGTATTGGGAGCATAGACGACAACGTAGCGGATTCGGAATAGCAAGAATAACAACAATCCCAATCCGCAAAGCGGTGTCAGGATCAGCATGAACGGATTACCGGTCGATAACAGTGTCACGCCGGAAATTTGTTCTAGCGGGATAGTTGTTTCCCGCGAAGTGATAAAGAATTTCGTGCTTTCGATTAAATGGGTCGGCGTCACCGTCAGTCGTGCCGATCCCCACTGACTGGGTTGAAATGCGGATCCACCCCAAAACACCGTTACCGACCGACCTTTGATCTCGGTCACAACATCATCTTCATCGCGTGAACGTCCCATTCGCTCTCCCAATACTTAGAACTCAGAAACCTGGCGACTTTGGGCATTTTAATATATAGCACTAAAAACGAGCGATCCTTCTTTCGCTCATCATCACGTCCCGATGGCCTACCTAGGAGTAAACCCCGTGAATCGTGCAGCGACCGAGTACCGCTACGAAAAATTAACCTGGCCTGAAATTAACGACGCCGTCGCCATGCAAAAAGTTTGCCTTGTGCCCTGTGGCTCCGTCGAGCAGCATGGCCATCACCTGCCTCTGGACGTTGATATTGTCTGTCCCCAGGGCATCGCCTACGGGGCCGGCAAGGCTATTCCCGATAAATTGCTCGTTCTTCCGCCGGTGTGGTACGGCTACACGGCCCATGTGATGGATTTTCCGGGGACGATTAACACGCATTCCGAAACCTTCATCCGTGGGGTGATTGATATCGCCAAATCGCTTGCCTATCATGGGTTCAAAAAAATCATACTGCTAAATGGCCATGGCTCGAACATGCCGAATCTTGACCTAGCTGCACGTCGTGCCAATTTAGAAACAGATGCCGAAGTGGTATTATGTGCATGGTGGAATTTGTTGACGGTTGATAAACAATTTTTGCCGTCCTGGCGTGAGAGTAAATTCCCCGGTGGCTGCGCGCATGCTTGCGAGTTGGAAACGTCATTGTACATGTACCTCGATGGTGACAACGTCCGCACCGACCGAATTCAAGACGGTAACATTTCGTTCAACGAGGACAACAGTCCGTTTCAATGGGTGGACCTGTTTGCAGCTGGACCTGCAACGGTCATTTCGTGGACCAGCAGCTATTCCCAAACCGGTGTACTGGGCGAACCGTCCAAGGCCACCGCGGAAAAGGGCAAACGGGTCTATGACGAAGCCGTGAAGCAACTCACCCGCTTCGTGACATGGTGGCAAGACCGGCCGCGCGACTGTCGTGGGCCGCGTCAAACAAAAGCCCCGACGATGCCGATGCCGTGGGGAGGTCAAGCGTAAAGAGGTGCTTGATAGGCGTGTTGTCGCGAAGATGCCGGTTGCTCTATGGAAAACATCTCAAAATCGAATCATTCTCCCTAAAGCTCGCATCTTCGCGATGAATCCAAATCTTCATCTAATCATGATGGGTAATTGTCCGTAGCGGGTTGTCCGTGACGGATACATCAACCCAGAGGAGCACAACGATGAATCGCTTTTTTCTGTCTGCTATCCTTGTTTTGGCATTGGCGTTGACGGGTACTCAGTCCGCTCGGGCCAACGGGTTTGCCACCTATCCCGGCTACATCAATCTGTCGGGCGGTATCTCCCTAAGCTGGGGATCGTTTGGCTGGAGCCACAATCCGCCTGCTTATTATGGTGGATATGCTTATCCCATGCCCTACAACGCCTATCCCTACCCTATGTATTACGGCTACGGGTACGGTTATCCCGGTTGTTACGGCTATTGAGGATTCACCGAAAGAGCGGCCGGTCTCGCAGTTGCAACCTGGTCATCGTCCGCTCTTTTTCTACACTCCTGGCTCATTGGGAGGAATAGTTGGCACAGGTGAGCCGTGCGGGGTGCCCGGCTCAGGTAAGCTCGCGAGGGGGGGCTGCAATGAATCGTCTACTCGGTCTGGCCTTAATTGGCTTGACCTTATGCACGGCGTCACGAGCATCGGCTGCCGGTTGGCCACCAAGCGGCGGTGGATGGGGCACAGTACCCGGCTACGTGAATTTCAAATTTAATGCACGTTTGGAATGGGGCCCCTTTGGATGGGGACACGGTGCATACCCAGGCGGGGACGCTCCGGTTCAACCGTACCAGTTGGGGCCTTGGTATCAATATTGGCCATATGAAGCGCACTTCCAAACGCCCGCTATTCAGATGTATCCCTACTGGGGCGCGATGACACTACCCCATGGTTCACCGGTGATCAATCCGGGGTATCCTGGGCATGGCGCGATTCCGAACTACTGGCAACTAGATCAGAAGTAGCCAACCAATCGAGGAGCAGGGGAGTTTTATCCCCTGCATAATCAATTTTGAGTGAACTATCTTCATTCTTCGTGTACTTTCATCTCTTGGAATATTTTCCTGATCGAAGAATTTTTTCATCTCGTTTCTGAAATCACGAAGCAAATGAACCAAACATAAGGACTAACGATCTCAGCGTTCATCCATGGCGTTAAATTCTAAATAGTGTAGATGGCGGTATAGCTTGTTACCGCTCAATAAGTCCTTATGTGTTCCCGCAGCGACGATCCGGCCTTTATTAAGAACGTAGAGTTTATCGCACAATTTAAGGGTGGAAATTCGATGCGGCAGGAAGATAGTTGTCCGATCGGGTAACAGTCGAGAGAGACTGTCGTCGATTAATTGTTTGGATTCCTCATCCAACTCCACTTCGGGTTCTTCGATGATGAGCAACGCGGGATCGCGAAGGATGGCCCGAGCCAACGCGATGCGATATTGTTCCGATAGCGATAAGGTGTGCCCCAATTCACCTAGCGGTGTCTCATAGCCCTGCGGGAGTTTTTGAATGAATTGATGGGCGCGGGCCATCTTGGCTGCTTCGATTATTTGGGGTAATGCAAAAGATGGATCGCCACATCCAATATTATTGCGAACAGTGTCGTGGAAGACGAGATTGTGCAACATCACGAAGCCGATCTGCGCCCGCAAACTATCCAATGTGACCCAGCGTACGTTGTGGGTGTCGATGCGTATCTCGCCGCCCGAGGGATCCAATAATCGCGGGATGAGATAGACCAGTGCGTGCTTTTCCAGTTCATCCGAGCCGATTAGCCCGATGCGCTGTCCCTTGGAAATGGTGAAGGTAACCTCATCGAGCAACATCCGCCCACTCCCCGGTTCACGGAGATTCACGCTGTCGAACTCAAGTTGCTCGGTCATCGGCTGCAAAAACTCGGCTCCAACGACCTGCCCGACATCTCCCTTTCGTTCCAGAAAAGCGAAAATCTGCTGGGCTGATTCTTTGCCTCGCTTGAGCAAACGCCAACCTTCGAGATAGCGATCCAGAGGACGATAGAGGCAAAGGCACGTCGTCGCCAGCGTCACCGCCCCGGCGAGAGGTAATCCGCCATATAACACCATCAATGCCCCAACGTAAAACAGCGCCAGCAAACAACCTCCTGCTACCAACACCAGCATCGGCATTACCACCCCTTCGGAGCGGTGCCGTAGACGTTGAGCCTGTGCATATCGGGCCAACTGCCGTTCGATTCGCGACTGGTTGAAAGGTTCCATCAAATAACATTTGACCAAGCGCATCAGCATGAGCGATTCACGAATGATGGTAAGCCGTTCGACGGCGATATTGGTCGCTACTTTGGTTTGACGGCGGAAACGGGCTAACAGTTGCATAGCGACGGCATAGACAACAACGACAACCAATACGAAGGCCAGCGACAAGAGCGGGTCGATCCAGAAGGCGAACAGAACCAACAAGGCAATTAGAATGGCCTCACGTGTCAGGGATGATAGCCAAGTATAAAGGGCATCGTGCAGCGATTCGCAATGTCGCGTCAATAGCGTGACCGCTTCTGTCGGTCCCAACGCGCGGACCGCTAGTGTGCCTAGCCTGAATGTCTGGTGATAGACGGCACGTCGCAAGCGACTGGATGCCTCTGTCGCCGCGCGAGCGGCGGCTTCGCGGTTGACGACCACTAAGATTAACCCCGCAAGCCCCAGAATCACGGTGGCTAGCGCCAGGCCAGCTAGGTAACGAGGGAACAAAGTCACATCCTGAACGCCCTGATTCCAAGCCCAGTAATTCCACGAAGCTAGCCACGGGACGACGGTCGGGAGTCGGCGCATGTCGCTGCGTACTACGAGACTGATAAGGCCGTGATCGTCGCGACGCATGACATACCCCGAGGGAACGTCAGGAGTTGGCTCGAAAACTTGGATAAATGCATCGCTGCCTAGACGATAGACGAGAATATCTTCCACCAATTCTTCCCAGAGGCGTTCTTTGTGGTGGGATTTCAACTGACGCCCAGGCAGAGAGATGATTTGTTGTTGTTCGGCGAGGCTGAATCCGCCACGGGTCAGCCAAATCGAGCGGGTTTCCCGAGAGGCCACGTTCCAACGATTGAGCACTTTTTGCTTGTCAGCGTAGGCGAGTTCGGCGAATGTGGGGATGTGTCCACGCCAGACCATATAATCGACGAATAGCCACAGCAGGCCGAGCAACCCAATGACGACCACAGCTGAGGCCGCCGCGCTGACGTAAGCGATTGTTCGAGCTTGGCTACTGTAGGCCAGATAACCGATCGCCTTGGTGAAGGCGGGATCACTCGGCTTCATCTCGTCGCGTGCCACGTCGTAACTCCTCGCGAATATGGCTTCACTCCGATTGTTCCGCTAAGGCAATAATATGAAAACGACAGGGGATAGTAGCTAAGTGGAGACTACAACGCGAGTAAGCAGCTCCACTCCATCATGGCCATTTGTTCGGTTTTGGAGATTCGTTCGGGTAATACGCGGGCGTGTTCGGTTAGGCCAGGTCTTTATCCTCGAACAATACCAGGCCGAACAACAACACTATGCCGGTGTATATGGCTCCGTAAAGGGTGACCGACCCGACGTATTTCATAAACAGAGCGAAAGGAGGCGGGGCGTCGGTTAATAGCGCGGGGTCGAGAGTGAATGCGCCCAGATCGGGTAAAAGAGTGTCGAACACTTGCGCTACGAAAGTTAGCAACCGTCCGACCGTTGATCCTGCCTGTTCCTCACTCGTTTTGCGAGCCACGGCCAGTAGCGTTGGCGTCAGGTTCGCCAGCAGGAACACCACTAGAATCACGACAAGGTTGACGACCATCGGCACACGAGTTGCTAGAGCTACCGCTAATGCAACCAATACCATCACTTGCGAGAAGCATAGGACCAGCGCGGGCAATGTGTCCGCCGCGTGCGCGGCCCATTGGAAGACGCCGCGTAGGAGATCGGTCGGACCACCGGGCAAGTCCCATTTTGTGAGCAAGTCGTTAACCCACGGAGGAGTAGGCACGACGCCCAGCGCTGCCTGCACTACATCGCTTTCTTTGGGTGCTTCCAGTTTGTCCCACCAGTGCTTGACCATTAAAACGCCTTCAAAATACACCCCTAATAGGCCGAACATGAACAAGCCCGCTAACGTGATGCCAGCGAATTTGCCGAGCATGAATTGCCGACGCGAGATAGGCTTGCTCATGACGGTGATGGCGGTTCGGCCTTCGATTTCCTCGCTAATGGACAAGCTGGCAGCGAGCGTGCCGAACAAGACGGCGGCAAGCATAATTGTGTCATAGCCGAGTTGTTTCACGACGAGATAATCTTCACCAAAGGTGAAATAGGGCACCACTACCCACGCCGCCATTAAGAGTAGGGCAAGGAAAAATAACAGCCAGAACGTAGGCTGACGAGTCCCTTCCCGGAAAGCGGCTAATGCTACCGCTCCCCCTTTGGGCCATATCCACAGCATCAACACGAATCCAAAGACGAACAGATCGAGTGTTATTTGCACTTGGAGTATGGCCGCGTACACTCGCCCAGCGTTTTCTAGGGTATCCTTGTCGGTCAGGAATGTGAACGCCACGAAGGGTAACAGCAGGCTGCCCGCTAGCGTCGCGTAGAGACGTTGCAGCAACCACGGCTGAAATGGATTAGCACGAAGTTGTTGGCGATCCGTGTGAGTCAACAGGGTGACGTACATCCACGGTAAGGCGAGCAACACCTGAAGGAGCACAAGTCCTGCTCCGACGAGAATGCCTAGCATAGTCGTTTCCCTGTCCCGCGTTCCGCTGTTCCTGGATGATCCCTTATTAGTTCTACGCGGCTAGGGGCCAGGCGGTTCGTTCCGATAGTTCGGTTGAGTGCCCCAGGCTAGTTTATCGTGCAACGTGCGGTAGAACCCTCGATCCGCTGCCCGTGCTAATTGAAATCGCACCGGTGCGCGGCGAATCTCTACAGACCCGCCCTCACCGAGAAGTACGCTTTCCTGCCCGTCAACGATCAAATGGGCGTGAGAACCACCCCGGCGTACCTCGATTCGATAGGTTTTCCCGGCATCGTCTACCACGGGGCGACTAGTTAAGCCGTGCGGACAAATAGGCGTGATCGCGAAAACGTCGAGTTCCTGCCCCAGTATGGACCCTCCCGCCGAAAGAGAATGGGCCGTACTTCCCACGGGCGTGGAAATGAGCAACCCATCGCCGGAATAACGGGCAACCGACTCGCCATCAACGAATAGATCGAGTTCGAGCATGTGAAAAGGCGGACCGGTCTGCACGGCGATGTCGTTGAGTCCCAGAGATACGGTGCCGGCGGCGTGGCATACCTCAAACATAATGTGGCGGGTAACGCCATAGTTCCCCGAGGCGACGGCAGGGAAACGCTCGATAAATTCTTCGCAGGTGAGGTCGGCGAGAAAACCGAGGCGTCCGAGATTGATGCCAAGAACGGGTCGTTGGTGATAGCCCATCAAGCGTGCAGCTCGAAGGATAGCGCCGTCGCCGCCCAAGACCAGTGCGAGTTCCGCGTCAACGGTATCGAGATTGCTTTTCAGGTAAAGGTCGGTGTGGACGATGTTCGCATGCCGAGCCATGAACGGCAAAAGACGCTCGGCCTCTTCCAAGACACCAGAGCGATACGCGTTGCCGAGGACCATGACGCGACGCATGAGACACCCCCGTCTTGCTATAATGCGGCTGTTGTATGGATCTTGCCATCGCAGCAACACGAGACAGGCGAAGAAGGCAAAGTAAGTCCTTGACGAACTACATGGCAGCGCGCTAATATTAGGTTAGTGTGAAAGTTTGGTTTCACACTCTCCCGCTAACGTGGCGTGAGGGGCTATAGCCGTGAATGTCCGAATGCCTGGTGGGCCGGACGAATCACGGGAGTCTCTAGCGTAAAGGAGGTGGTCCTTTGAGTTGTAGTAGCACCCAGGTGAGGCTGCGTTAAAACGCAACCGACGGGCTGCCGTTGGACCGCAGCCGAACGTAATCTAGAGACTCCACTGCTCCATAGCAGTGGAGTCTCCCTTTTTCTAATCTTTTCTGCGCGAAAAGGTTTTGCTTTATCATATTTTTTTAATAGCAAAAATTGTGACATTTTTTGACTTCCTACGTCATATCAAGATTGGCGATAATACCGTTTCGCTAGATTGCGGTCTGCTGGTGCGGCTCGCAAGCCATAATTTCGGAGGAACTGAATGCTTCTTCAGTGTGCAAACTGTATACGATTTGGACGAGACTCAAGATGGATGTGGTGCCTGGCAGCATACGCTCTGACTGGTGTATCGGGGTTGGTGCAGGCCGAGGACAAGCCAAAAGAAAAACCTCAGGGAGACAAGAAACCCGGTATTGTTCTGATATTGGGTGCCGAGAACCCGGACGCTGCCAAAATACAGGAAGAAATCGCACGAAAGGCGAAGGAGATAGAAGAACTCAAGCGGAAACTCGGTGAAACGGTCCGCAAGCCCAAAGAAGGCGAAGGATCCAAGCCGGGTGCCGGTGAGAAACCGCGTGGCCCACTGAGCGGTGGGGTATCGATCATCGTCGATTTGGCTGGCGTGGGTGAAAACAAGGAAGTGGTCGAAGGGCTGGTAAAAAAAATTCGCGAGTTGGTCGGCGAAAAGCGAGGCGTATCAGTTCGCGTTGCGCCAATGGCTGGTCCCAAGCCCATGGTAATCGAAGGTGCGCGGCTGCAACTCCAACTCAAGGGTGAAGAAGGTAAGCCTAACCCGATTAGAAAGCCGGGCGAGGGGCCGAAGCCTGAAGCGGTGAAAAAACCAGATGAAGGACCGAAACCGGGCTTCGTGGTCAAGCCGGGCGGACCGATGCCTCCGCCTGGTGGGGACAATCGTCGGCTTGCTGATATCGAACGACGACTGGACGAATTGACACGACGGTTGGAAGATATGATGCGCCGCGATGCGCCCCGGCCTGGAGGCCCTGGAGGCCCCGGCGGACCTCCTCGTCTGCGCGACCGTGGACCGGGTGATCGTCCCCCGAGCAATCGTTGATCAAAACTCGGGCGGTTACGTCGAGAACGCTACAGAGGCAGGAAGATTCGTTAACGGAATCTCCCTGCTCTTTTTTTCTCAATGATTTCCACCTTTCTGGCTCAGATGCCTTCCCGTTCTCTTTCTTTTTTCCGTTATCTTTTTCCTTGACAGTTGCCGAATCATTACTATAGTAATTGCCATGATCGTCATTCGGAGGCGGCGATGCGCGTTCTTGGCGGGTTCATCGTGGTTTACTTAATGGTGGCAGCCGTTTGGGTGATCGCCTCCGGCTTTACCTCTGAGACGGGTTTGCTTAATGTGGCTTGTGATCCGACCCGCGAACTCTGGCGCGAACTGAACGAACAGTTTCAGACCCGGCGTGGTGTGAAAGTCCGCATGTCGCATGGTGGTTCCTCCAGTCAGGCACGTTCGGTCATCGACGGCCTCGCGGCCGACGTGGTCAGCTTGGCTCTTTGGAGCGATACAGACGCCATTCGCCGCGTCGGATTAATCGACGAGGGGTGGGAGGATCGTCTACCCGATCGTTCTCTAGCTTATACTTCCACGATTGTGTTTGTCGTCCGTAAGGGTAATCCCAAGAACATCCATGATTGGCCTGACCTCGCCCGGCCTGGTGTCGCTGTCATCACGCCCAACCCAAAAACCAGCGGCAACGGCAAGTGGAGTTTCCTTGCTGCGTTTGGTTCGGTTCTTGTACGGGGAGGTGACGAAACACATGCCGAAGAGTTCGTAACTCGCCTGATTCGTAACGCTCCGGTTATGGACACGGCCGCCCGCGCTGCTACCATGACATTCTCGCAGAAAGGTATCGGCGACGTTCACCTTACCTGGGAGAACGAAGCTCATCTGGAAGTCGAGGAGAACCCCGACTTGATAATCGTCTATCCTCCCGTCAGTGTTTTGGCAGAGCCACACGTCGCCGCCGTTGACGCTATCAATCGGCGTCGTGGCAACGAGGCGATTGTGCGGGCTTATCTGGAATATCTTTACACCGATGAGGCCCAGGACATCATCGCTCGTCATCATCATCGACCGACTCGCCCCAGTGCGTGGGAACGGCATAAAGACAAATTCCCATCTGTGGAGATGTTTCGCGTGACCCGAATCGCTCCCGATTGGGACGAATTACAGCGCCGATTTTTTGCCGAAGGTGCGTTGTTTGATCGAATCATCACGGGCGGGAGGGGGCGATGAACGCCTCCGTCAATCGGCAGGTATTGCCCGGCTTTGGCCTTAGCCTGGGCGTCACTCTAGGCTATTTAACTCTCATGGTGTTGATTCCCTTGGCCGCTTGCTATGTCAAGGCTGCCGAACTAGGGTTCGCCGAGTTCCTAACGGCGGCCTGTTCGCCGCGAGCGCGGGGAGCCTACGCTCTGACGTTCGGTGTTTCGTTGGCTTCCGCGGCCATCAATGTAGTGCTGGGGTTGGTGGTGGCCTGGACGCTGGTTCGCTACGAGTTTCCACTCAAGGGCTTGATCGATGCCCTGGTCGATGTGCCCCTCGCTCTTCCGACGGCGGTGGCGGGTTTGGTCTATTCGATACTGTATCTGCCGCACGGTGTGTTCGGGCAGTTTTTCTCGCCGTTGGGTATCGAAGTGTCGAACACTCGGTTGGGGATTGTGGTAGTGCTGGTGTTTACGGGCTTTCCGTTCGTCGTGCGGATGGTGCAACCGGTTCTGGAAGAGATGGACGCTGAAATAGAGGAGGCCGCGTCTGTCCTGGGGGCCAACCGTTGGCAGACGTTCACACGAGTTTTGTTCCCGCAACTTTTGTCTCCAGCCCTGGCCGGTTTCACGCTGGCCTTCGCTCGCTCCCTGGGTGAATATGGCTCGGTCGTGTTCATCGCCGGTGGTTATCCTGAGACGGAAATTGCTCCTGTGTTGATCGTGTCGCGTTTGGAAGAGTTTGCCTACCGCGAAGCGGCGGCGATTGCCGTCGTGCTATTGACCGTCTCCTTCATTCTGTTGGCTCTGATCAACGTGTTGGCCTGGAGGAGCAGTCGCCATGAACACTGATCGTGCTATTACAGTGCAGAAGGAAAGCCTAGCGGTTCTTCCAGTTACCGCTCAACCCGTTCGTGTGCCAACTCGTGGGTCAGCGGATCGGCGCGACCCCTGGTACATTCGCTATGCGTTGATCGGCCTGACGCTGTGCATTGTTGGTGGGCTGATTGTCGGGCCCTTGGTGTTCATTTTTGTTCAGGCTTTCGCTCGCGGGCTGACCGCCTATTTTCTCGCTTTGTTTGCTCCCCCGGACACCCGGCACTCGATTTTATTGACACTGGCCGTCGCTCCCTTGGCCGTCGCGATGAATACCTTGTTCGGCATTGCGGCTGCATGGCTAATTGCTCGCTATCGATTTCCCCTGCGTGGGTTGTTGTTGGCGTTGATAGACTTGCCGTTCAGTGTGTCACCAGTCGTTGCCGGGCTGGCGTTCGTCCTGATCTTCGGCCTAAATGCCCCGTTGGGTGCCTGGCTCAAAGCGCACGGGTATCAGGTGCTTTTCGCTCCGCCGGGGCTGGTGCTGGTGACTGCCTTTGTGACGTTGCCTTTCATCGCTCGCGAACTGATCCCTGTGTTGGAGGCGGTCGGTCCCGAGGAGGAGCTAGCGGCGTTGTCGCTGGGTGCGAGTGCTTGGCAAACTTTCTGGATGGTGACATTACCCAATGTCCGCTGGGGGTTGTTGTACGGCGTCATCTTGGCTAATGCCCGAGCGATGGGCGAGTTCGGCGCGGTCTACGTCGTCAGCGGTCGCATTGCCGGCGCGACCAATACCATGCCCCTTCAAGTTGATCGGCTCTTTCAGGATCACGATTTACCTGCGGCGTTCGCTTTGGCCGGGGTATTAACGCTGCTGGCCTTGTTGACGTTGGTGGCCAAGGTGACAGTGGGCCAACGACTGCGAGCGGGGGAGTCGAAATGAGCATCAAGGTACGCGGCGCGTGCAAGCGGTTCGGCTCGTTCACGGCCCTCGATCATGTCGATTTGGACGTTGCCGAAGGCGAATTGCTGGCGTTGCTGGGGCCTAGCGGGTCGGGCAAGACGACGCTTCTGCGGGTGATCGGCGGGCTGGAAGTGCCGGACGCCGGGCAGGTCTGGCACGAAGAAAGCGACGTGACCCGGCGGTCTGCTCGTGATAGGGCGTTCGGTTTCGTGTTTCAGCATTACGCGCTTTTTCGCCACATGAGCGTCTTCGAGAATGTCGCGTTCTCGCTGCGGGTGCGGAACTGGAAAGATGCCGAGGTGTTGCAGCGAGTCAACGAGTTGTTGTCGCTGGTCAAACTCGATGGCCTTGGCTCACGTTATCCGTCGCAACTTTCTGGCGGACAGCGACAGCGCGTGGCGTTAGCTCGTGCTCTGGCTTCGCGGCCGAGGGTGCTGTTGTTGGATGAGCCGTTCGGAGCATTGGATGCCAAGGTTCGGGCTGAGTTGCGACAATGGTTGCGCCGCTTGCACGACGAATCGCCTGTGACCACGGTGTTCGTCACACACGATCAGGAAGAGGCATTCGAGGTCGCCGATCGTGTGGTCGTGATGAATCACGGCAAAGTCGAGCAGTCTGGTAGTCCCCGCGAAGTGTTCGAGCATCCGGCTACGCCCTTCGTGATGGATTTTGTCGGCCGGGTCAACGTATTTCACGGTCGCTTGCACGAAGGCAAAGCGATAGTCGGCGGTATGGAGTTGGACTGTCCCGAACATCAGGGACGCGAACCAGGGCCTGCGTGGATTTATGTTCGTCCGCACGAGTTGGAACTTGAGACGCGGCGCGGCAGCAACGGCAGCCTTGAAGCACGGATAGCCCACGTTTCGCCTGCGGGGGCGGTTATTCGTGTATTGGTCACTGTCGGTGAACTGGGCCGCGAACTGAATGTGGAAGTCCCTCGCGAGCGGTACACGCAACTGGGATTGAATAAAGGCGATGCGGTTTTTGTATCGCCGAGACGGGCGAGGGTGTTCGTACCGTCAGAGCCGGATTACTCGATTTAACGGAGGATCTAACAAGATGAGAGGTTGGCGAACGGTGGCCTTGGTGGCCGCCTTAGGACTCTGCGTGCTTGGATGTGGCGCTAGCGACGGGCGCAAACCGGTTTACTCTGTCACGGGCAAGGTGACCTATGGCGGCAAACCCGCAGCCGGGGCGACCGTGGTGTTCCACCCGCTTGGTGCCGATGATGTCCGTCCGCGCGGCAAAGTGGCCGATGACGGTTCACTGGAAGTAACCACCTACGACGCCAAAGATGGTGCCCCTGCCGGGGATTACAGGCTAAGTGTCGAATGGTGGCTATCGCCCGGTAAAGACGCTCCGCCGACGAATCGTCTACCGGCGTCGCTGGGGAATCCGCAGACATCGGGGCTGACGGTGAAGATCGAGAAGGGGCAATCGAATGCGTTGAAGGAAATCGAGTTGAAACGCTAGAGCCTTGTAGAGGTGAGATTTTTGAGAACTGAAAAGAGGAACTGAATATGAACCGTTATCGCAAGGGTTTTACACTAATCGAATTACTCGTGGTGATCGCGATTATCGCCATTTTGATCGGACTGTTGCTACCCGCTGTCCAAAAAGTGCGAGAGGCTGCCGCCCGGATGCAATGCGCTAACAATCTCAAACAAATCGGCATCGCCATGCACTCCTATCATGGAGCCGTCGGGAACCTACCGGCAAACATTCGGCCTTCGACGACGAATACGGTACGGGTGCGGTGGTTGACATTTTTGCTGCCGTATCTGGAACAGGAAAATATGTTCAGAGCGTACAACCAAACGGTGAACTGGAGCGATCCGATCAATCTACCGGTCACGAGCCAAAGGTTGAAGGTGGCCGAGTGCCCGTCCGCTCCGCCTGGGGCAGTGCGTGACGGTGCGCCGGACACCACGCCGCCTTGGACAAACATTGTCGCCACTGGAGACTATGTCGGAACCTATGGCGTCGATCCGCAACTGGTGACGGCCGGCCTGGTGGATGCCGCATCAGGGAACGCGACCAATGGATTACTCACGACGGGAACGCCGATTCGTTTTGCCGACGTGACGGACGGACTGTCGAACACTTTGCACATCACGGAATCGGCGGGGCGTCCTGATTTTTATCGTAATGGCCGACGTATCCCCGCGACGGCGACGAGCCGGGTCAACGGCGGCGGGTGGTGCCGTCCGGCCAGTGATTTTGCCTATCTGCGTGGATCGGACGGAACGGGCACGGTGTTTCCTGGCCCTAACGCCATTAATGTGACGAACGGCGATGACTTCGGCCCTGCTGCGGTGCATCCGCTCTACGGCACGTTGGGAACGGGTCAGATCTATGCGTTCCACACCGGCGGCGCGCAAGCTCTGTTCGGTGATGGGGCCGTCAAATTC
Source organism: Planctomycetia bacterium (assembly GCA_009918525.1). Classification (GTDB taxonomy): domain Bacteria; phylum Planctomycetota; class Planctomycetia; order Gemmatales; family Gemmataceae; genus RGDT01. The sequence continues at coordinate 4,825 of RGDT01000024.1, read as the reverse complement.
GTTACGGCGTCGATCAATATACGGATTCTGGCCCGTCTGATCTCACGAAACGGCGGTGAGGTGGTCGGCGATTTTTGATCGGTGAAAACGTAGTTGTGAGTTGTGAAATAGGGGCAAGCGACGATAGCGAAGGGCAGGGGATGCCTGCTTAAGCAAATTGTTAGCATAGGAAAAAGACAGGCACAAACCTGTGGTTGTTCTGTACGGTCACAGGTTCTGGGCGATGTTCTTCGATGTTTAACGTTCGCAGTTGATCGCCGGTACGTCGCATAGCCTCAACTCGTTCGGTGCATTGTCCCTTGTCGCGATAAGCTCGGGGATGTAGCTTAGTTATGATGTGATCACGCGAAAGCCCATCGGGAGTTATGCGATCTATGCGAGCGTGGATGGGGAACGTGGTTCGGGCGGTCTCTACCGTCGCCCAAGGAATGATTATCACGCTCTGGTATCTGCTTCAGACGTTCAAACGTCGAACCTATACCGAACGCTTTGAATATCCCGAGTTGCCGGTACCCGTCAAGCCCCGCTATCGTGGCTTCCATCGCTTTGACCTTACCACGTGTATCGGCTGCGACAAGTGCGTCCGAGCCTGCCCGGTGGATTGCATCTACATCGAAAAAGTGAAAAATCCAGTCGGTAAAGGCTTCCGCGTCAACGGATTCAAAATAGATTACACAAAGTGCATGTTCTGCGCATTGTGCGTCGATCCTTGTCCGGTGGATTGCATTTTTATGGGATCGACCTTCGATCAATCCTGCTTCAGTCGGGACGGTTGCATCATCGACTACGCGAAGTTGCCGTTGGAAACTGCATGGGGGCAAGCGACTCTCAACCCGACAGCGGTTGCAGCCAGCAAGACGGTGACGGAACCCGTATGGGTGAAGCCACCCGACGTAACCCCCGCGTCGAAACCGAACCCTGCGAATTAAGGAGCCAACGCCGTGACTCCCTTGGCCGCATATCTGCTCCTGTTCGTTGCCGTTGGTATTGGGTTCATCTTGGTGCATTTGGTTGCCGGATCGCTGCTGCGCCCCTCGCGCCCGGATGCCGAAAAAGGTACCATCTACGAATGCGGTGAACCGACCATCGGCTCTGCCTGGATTCAGTTTGATCTAAGGTATTATGTCGTTGCGCTTCTGTTTGTGATTTTCGATGTTGAGGTGGCGTTCTTTTTCCCATGGGCTGAGGTGTTCGGCAAAGCGAACGCGGTGGCCAATGCTCGTAAGCCGACAACGGCCTCCGAGTACCGCGATTATGCGGAGAAGGTGCTGGACTTGGCCAACCCGCGCGGAAAAGATAAGCAATCGGTGCAGGATTTTCGCCATTACGACCAGATGAAAGAGGCGACGCAAACCCAACTAAATGAAGCACTGGAACGTCAAAAGCAAGCAGCCTCTCGTGTTGTTGCAGGCCAGCAGCCGGATGCGGAGGATATGGAAACATTAAGGCAAATAGGCATGTTGCGAAGGCGGTTGGTTGATCTGGGTAGTACCGATAGTCAACTAACGGAGTGGGATGAAAACCGCGAAAAGTCCCAGTCGCTGGCCCTGATCGCCTTGTGTGAAATGCTAGGCTTCTTTGGTGTTCTGCTCGTTGGCTTCGCTTACCTATGGCGACGCGGCGATCTAGAATGGGTCCGTAGTACCGCAGCCGAGAAACAAACCCCGGCCCAGGGCGTTGCGAAAACAGAATCAAAGGCTGCTACAATGGCGGGTAGCAAATAAAGGAGCTTGCGATGGGATGGCTGGAAGGTCGCTTTGAAGAGAGCGTCATCACCACATCACTCGAACAGGCCATTAACTGGGCACGTGAATCGAGCATGTGGCCGATGACATTTGGTTTGGCTTGCTGTGCGATCGAGATGATGGCAACGGGAGCTTCGCGGTACGACATTGATCGGTTTGGAGCGGGTGCGTTTCGAGCTACGCCACGGCAAGCCGATTTGATGATTGTTGCGGGAACGGTCAACTACAAAATGGCCTCGCGAGTGCGTCGCTTATACAACCAGATGCCCGATCCGAAATTCGTGATCGCGATGGGGGCTTGCACTTGTGGCGGTGGGCCTTACTACAAGTACGGCTATAATGTCGTTAAAGGTGTTGATCTGGTTGTGCCCGTGGATGTGTATGTGCCGGGTTGCCCGCCGCGTCCAGAGGCATTGTTGGAAGGATTGATGCGAATACAGGACAAAGTCCACGCGATGAAGATGTTGACCAAGGACCAGCCGATCGAACTGCCCATTCCATCGCGAAAAGGTTGGTCGCTCTTGCCGCCCGAATTGAGCGATCCCGACTCGACACGAGCCTTGGAAAAGCAACTATCTTTCGCCCGGCACAACAAAGAAAGTGCGACGCCGGTTAAGGCGTGAGGATACCATGACGGCCTCCGAGATTGTTTCATTGCTGGAGCAGCAGTTCGGTCCCAAAATCCAGTCGAAGGCATTGGATGCGATTAATCCTTTCGTGGTGGTCGCGGCTGCTGATCTTGTTGAAGTGGTGTCGTACCTGAAATCCGAATCTTGCTTGGGGTTTGATTTTCTCCACAACATTAGCGGCGTCGATTATCTCGAACCCGACCCCAAGAAAGCACCCAAAGCTGGCTTCACGCCACACCTGGAAGTTGTCTATCACTTCCAAAGTTTTCACCATCGGCATCGTTTTGTTGTCAAGGTAATTTTGCCGCGTTGGAAAGACGATCAGCCGGGGCAATTGCCACAGGTTCCTACTCTGAGCGGTTTGTACGGTTCGGCCGATTGGCATGAGCGCGAAGTGTACGATTTGTTAGGCATCGATTTTGCCGGACACCCTAACTTAACCCGAATTTTGCTATCCGAAGATTGGGAAGGGCATCCGCTGCGTAAAGATTACGAGTTTCCGTTGGAATATCACGGGATCAGGGGCAGATGAGCATGGCCACCGCGACCGCCGATCCGAGGATCATCGAGTTCGACGTCCGCACGGACGAAATGCTCGTCAACATGGGACCGCAACACCCCAGTACGCATGGCGTGCTGCGGCTAGTGCTGCGCACAGATGGCGAAATTATCAGCGAGGTCATCCCGCATCTGGGCTATCTGCATCGTTGTGCCGAGAAGGTCGGCGAAAACGTCACACCTATCCAGTTCATCCCGTACACCGACCGAATGGATTATCTATCCGGGATGAACATGAATCTGGCTTACAGTCTCGCCGTCGAGAAACTGTGTGGACTCAAGTTGCCGGAAAAAGCGAACGTCATCCGGGTGATCATTGCCGAGTTGAATCGTATTTCAAGCCACCTGGTGGGGATGGGGGCCTATGGGCTGGACCTGGGTACGTTCAGCCCGTTTTTGTATGCCTTTCGCGAACGCGAGATGATTCTCGACTTATTCGAGGAAGTTTGCGGCGCACGTTTGACCTACAGCTACTTGACCATCGGCGGAGCGCATGACGACCTACCCGATGGATGGACGGGCCGTTGCAAACAGTTTATCGAGTATTTCAAAGCTCGCATTCCCGAATATCACGCGCTGTTGACGACCAACCATATCTTCGTGAAACGCACGGTGGGCATTGGTATTTTGTCCAAGGAACTAGCCGTTTCGCACGGTTGTTCCGGGCCGATGCTTCGCGGTTCACTGAATCGTCGTCAGGGCGATCCCGAGTGGGATTTACGCAAACTAGAACCGTACTGCGGCTACGAGAAGTACAATTTCAAGGCGATCATTCCGCCGTTCGACGATGATTATTACGGTGTACCCTATCGCACGCCGCAAGGCGCGGTAATCGGTGACTGTTGGCATCGCTTTTATGTTCGGATGTTGGAAGTGGTGCAGAGTATTTCGATCATCGAGCAGGCGATTGCGAAGTATGACAAACTTCAGGCGGAATTCCTTCAAGCCCGCAGAGACTACGAGAGTCAGAAAGCGACGCTAAGTATCGAGGATCGCAAAAAGGCCGAGGCCGTGTTCAATGAGAACCTGCGGACTCGTCTGAGCCACCGCATCGAACCGGCGAAGAACCTTCCGGCGGGCGAAGCCTATGTTGAGACGGAATGTCCACGGGGTGCGATGGGTTTCCATGTCGTCGGTAGGGCTGACAAACCGATCGTGCCTTTGCGAGTACGGGCGAAGTCATCGAGTTTCCTGAACTTGAGCGTGGTCAATGCGATATGTCCTGGCTGTTTGATCGCTGATATCCCAGCAATCGTGGGGAGTATTGACATCGTCATGGGAGAGATAGATCGTTAGGCGAAAATAAAAGGAAATGTTCAGCCCTGATATGGCTTACTCTACGGCACCTTTTTTGTGGGGATAACTCTTCCTTAGGTTGTTGGCATCCTCACTATTTACACCGTTCGCAAATGGAAGACGATTCACGAGACGGGGTACGAGTACGACACCACGGCAGGATCATGTATGAAACTGAATTTGCAGGGGATTCTCTGCCTGATAGTATACTTCTCCATGGTCATAACGACTTTCCAGCAAACCGCCCCTGCAATGGACCGCAAGTCCGATGCCCCGAAGTTGACGCCGAAGGAAGTATTCGAGAAGCGACTGTTACCAATCTTCAAGTCTCCCGATCCGTCAAGCTGTGTGCAATGCCACTTGTCGGGCGTCGACCTTAAAGACTACATCCTCCCGTCGCATGAAGACACTTTCGTATCCTTGCGCGACCTCGGATTGATTGATCTGGACGCTCCCGAGAAGTCTAAGATCCTTGCACTTATCAATAGGGGCAACGGCGAGGGCGGAGGTGCGGCCAAGATTCACCAAAAAATACGCGACGCAGAATTAGAGGCATTCACCGACTGGATCAAACGCAGCGCTGCCGACCCGAAACTA
>RGDT01000230.1 GCA_009918525.1 Planctomycetia bacterium | reverse complement strand
GCCTAAATGGTCCATCGTTCGTAGCCTGCACCACCACGACGCCGGCCACTCCTCCGGCGATCAGATTTGCTTCACTGGCTACAACAGCGGTCCCTCTCCCGACGAAAACATCTACCCCAGTTGCGGCTCAATCGTGTCGCGTCAACTCGGGCACAAGTCGCCGACACTGCCCGCCTATGTGATGATTCCGCGCATGGTGCCAGGGACGGGTTCCGCGTATCTCGGTGTCGCACACAAGCCGTTCGAGACGATGGCCGACCCAGCCACTCCAGGGCCGTTCCGTTTGCCGAATTTCGATCTGCCCGCGGGGCTATCGGTGGAACGGTTGAGTGACCGTCGCGGACTGTTGACGAGCTTCGACTCGATGCGGCGCGATCTGGATTCGTCCGGCCAACTCGATGCCCTGGATCGTTTCGGCCAAAAAGCTTGGAGCATTCTGACCTCACGACAAGCACGCGATGCGTTCGACCTAGATCAAGAGCCGGGCCGGATTCGTGAGCGTTATGGATTCATGCCAGCGTTCGATCCCAAGGCGTCCGATCGCTGCGGTTCCCCGGCCTGGAGTCAACGAATCCTCATGGCCCGGCGATTGGTCGAGGCTGGCGTCCGTCTGGTCACAGTCGATTTGCGTTGGTGGGACACACACGTCAAAGGCTTCGAGTCGCTCAAACTCGGATTCCTACCGCGTTTCGACCGAGCCTATTCCGCCCTCATCGAGGATCTCGACGCACGCGGTTTGCTCGAATCGACGCTCGTTGTCGCTTGGGGCGAGTTCGGCCGCACACCGCGCGTCAATGCTCAAGCCGGTCGCGATCACTATCCCAACGTGTTTAGTGCGGCCCTAGCGGGTGGTCCGGTCAAGGGGGGCCGAGTGGTTGGAGAGTCCGACGCCAACGGAGCCTTCCCTAAGGTCAATCCCAAAAAACCACAAGATGTTCTGGCGACGGTATACGAACACCTGGGCGTTGACACCAACGAATCCTATCTCAACGGAACCGGTCGTCCCATTCCGGTTTTGCCGTTCGGCAAACCGATCACGGAATTGAGTTGATCTCATTTAGTGAAAAATTTTTAGTCAGGGTCAGCGAAGGTGGCGTATAATAGTCTAATCGGAAATGCCGACCCTGACTAAACTATCTCGCTCTGAGAGCCACACAATGACGAGCGTGCCTGCTTTCACCCAGTCTCGCGAAGACTTTACGCGCAATCTCAGCGATAGCGGACTATTCACCACCGACGAATTAGGACATTTGCCCGAAGGCGACGGTGCGACTCTCGTTCATAAGCTGACGGAATCGGGCCGATTGACCAATTATCAGGTCCAGGCTATCCAATCGAGGCGTTTCTCGGAACTGCGAATCGGGAATTACGACGTGCTGTCTAAACTCGGCGCAGGCGGCATGGGATCGGTGTATAAGGCTAAACACCGCAAAATGAAGCGCATCGTCGCGCTTAAAGTGTTGGCCGCGGAAATCGCCAGTCAAGGCTCGTTCATCCAGCGTTTCCAACGCGAAGTTGAGACCATCGCTCAACTTCAACACCCCAATATAGTGATGGCCTTCGATGCCGATGAATGTGAGTCGGGGCATTTCCTGGTTATGGAGTTCGTGGACGGTCGCGACCTGTCCGGCGATGTTGAAAAAAATGGTCCTTTATCTGTGGCCGACGCAGTGGAATGCATTCGACAAGCGGCGGAGGGGTTGGCCTATGCCCATCGACGTGGCATCGTGCATCGCGACATCAAACCCGCTAACCTGCTTCGCGATGTGACGGGTCTCGTCAAAGTAGCTGACCTCGGTCTGGCTAGGCTCAGTTCGGCCGCCGCCGAAAATAGTTCGATCACTCAGGCGGGAGGTATCCTCGGCACGGCCGACTACATGCCGCCTGAGCAGGCATTAGACTCGACCACGATTGACCACCGCGCCGACATCTACTCGCTGGGATGTACGTTGTACTTCCTGCTCACTGGACGCCCGCCGTTTCAGGCTGGCTCGCTGATGGGGTTGTTGTTGGCACATCGCGACAAGCCGATTCCGTCGGTTCGGGACTTCCGGGCGGATGTACCGCCTTCGGTTGAAGCAGTTATCGCTCGGATGTTGGCCAAGAAACCCACGGATCGGCAAGCATCGATGGATGAAGTATGTCAGGCGTTGACCAGTCTTCGGGCACAAGTACAACATCTGACAAATCGGCCATCCGGGGCGACGACGGCCAAGCCCGCCGCGGCGGGCACCGACATGACTGTGACGCTCGACGCAGCCACCGGAGTAGCCGCGGCGTTGATCTCATCGCCGCCGTCGATGGCCACATCTCGGCGTATTGTCGATCTGAGCCTGGTGTTGGTTGAACCGTCGCGTACGCAAGCGGCCATCGTTCGCAAACTACTGGAAAGCCTGGGCATCAAGAACGTGCATACGGCTAACTCGGGACAACAGGCGTTGCAACTGGGCCGGGAAAAGCAAGTGGAAGCATTCCTCAGCGCAATGCAGTTGTCGGATATGACAGGAGTCCAACTGGCCGAACAGGCTCGCATTTCCCTTCCCGATGTGGGTATCGTCGTAACCAGCAGTGCCGACGACGCCGAACAAGCCACGGCCGCCTTGCAGGCGAAGAATGTGATACTGCTGCCTAAACCGTTTGATGGTCGGAAGCTGGTTGCGGCGTTGTGTCGGGCGACGGGACGTTTGGAAGAGTAAACCTCCAACGCACCCTTGCGAAACAGGCCATCAGGCACAAACCGCGTACGAACATATCGGCGTTCATGGCCAGCCATGCGCCGAATAGTCCCCAGCCGTTGCGTGTGAGCACAAATGTTAGAGGGATACGAACGCCAAAAAATCCCACCCAGGTAAACACCAAGGGAGTTCTCGCATCGCCTGCTCCGCGCAGAGCTTGTACGAAAACCATGCAGGCGGCTAGGGCCGGCATCCCGAAGGCGACCAGGCGAAGTACAGGAACACCGAGTGTGACGATAGCTGTTTGCGTGTCGTGGGGACACATAAGCCGAAACATAGGTTCGGCCAGCAGGAAGAAAATCAAGCCCATGATCGACATCGCGGTCGCTCCCAGAGCAAACGCCGTCCAGGCAGCGCGGATAGCACGGTCGGGACGAACGGCGCCGCGTGCTTGTCCGACCAACGTCAAGGCCGCAGTACCGAAGCCCACGCCAGTTAGATAGCCCATCGCCTCCCAAATCAGGGCGATCCCGTGAGCGGCAGCGGCGGCTTCGCCCAGTGTGTTGACCTGAGCTAAAAAGATGAGATAGCCAACCTGCATCGATAGCCCATCTAGAGCCGCCGGAATTCCGATGGCTAAAGTCTCTTGCATGATCGGCCACCGTAGTCCCAACTCGTTCCAGCGCAAGCGTAAGCCAGCTCGGCCGCGCAGTAGCACCACAAGAACAGCAACTCCACCAAAGACCTGAGCAATCGCAGTCCCCAGGGCGATCCCGACAAACCCTATGTAGTGAAAGCCAAGCCACGCCAAGGGCAAATTCAAGACCGCCTCGGCTCCATAGATCCACATCCCTGTACGAGTGTCCCCAGCTCCATGCAAACACGCAATACCCGCCGCCCCCAGAAGATGTAGCGGCAGAGAGGGCAAAAGCGTGGAAAGATAGCTGGAGGCAAAGACGACCGTATCGCCGTGTAATTGTAACAAGCGAAGGGCGGGGACCAAAAAAAGTGCCATCAATCCTGTCCAGGCGAGGCCAACGACCAGGGCGAGAAGCAACGATTGGTGTAACACATGGTTGGCCGCACGGACGTCGCCCGCACCGACTCGACGCGCGACGACGGCGGCACTGCCAGCGGTGACTAGCAGTGCGGTACTGGAGAGGAACCAGCCAAGATACTGAGCGGTAGTCTGGGCAGCCTGGGTGGCTACTTGATCGCTCGCGGACAAATCGCCCTGGAACCGACCAGACAGCACGCGATCCGACAAACTGACCGCAAGGACGAGCCATTGTTGCAGCACGACCGGCCAGGCGAGGGAGAGAACCGCCTTGCAGGTTTGTATCATACTTCGGCGACGACCGTCCATTCGCCCTGTTCCGCGTTCCCGAAACGGTCCCCAGCTCGCATTTTACGCCCCGGCCGCGTTTCGGTTTCGCCGTTGACGCGGAAAGTGCCTTCGCGGACGAAGGCTTTGGCACTGCCTCCGGTGTCGGCAAGGCCGACCAGCTTGACAGCCTGAGCGAGAGTAATGTGATCGCCCTTGAGGGTAATGGTACGCTCAGGCATGATTGGTCCTCAGTGAGAGGATAGGATAGGCACAGACGGAGTAACGGCGAGGAACATGTCAAAACAGTTGAAGTCGATGAGTGTAACTCAGCTTCAACCCCGGTTTATGGATGCGTCATCTTGACAAGTCACATCGAGGAACTTTCCGCCATACTCGAACATGTCATCAGTGACGGGGTACGACCAGATGATGCGGACGCTAAAATGATAGGACTGGATTGTCACGCCGATAACCTGGCAAAGTATCTGGCGTGTGCTGAGCAACCGGATCCCTGTAGCTGAAATGTCACGCGTTATCATCTGGAAAGAGCTGCCATATTCCGCGACGACACTCACAGCTTCAAAAAATTCGACTCGGCCGCTTTCTCGGCGTTCCAGCTTGCGGATTTTTTCGCGGTACGGCTGTGTGATGAGGTCAACGGCCTGATGGATCGTGAGAGGTTGTTGTGTGGGCATGGGAGGCACTCCAGCGGACCAGTGCGGAACCTCCCAAGCCTAGCACATCCTCAACGCGGCGGGCGAACTCCCAGCGATTCGGGAGCGGGAATACCAGCGGCGAGCGGCTTGTAGGTCTTCACGCCGACGCCCAAGGATTCCGGTGTGGGTATGGTCACCGGTGCAACGGGCCGAGCCGCCTGTAAGTTAGGGGCGACATCGACGCCTGCACTGCTGTTGCGGATGACACGCTGTGGGGCGGTATTAGTGGTGGGGCGAGGCATGTAGACGGGCCGAATGGCCGGTTGTTGGATGAAGAACGGCAGACCGCCGCCCGGGGGGCAACCCTGAGGGCTTCAGCCGGCCTCAAGGCGAGGCGGGACCACAATCCAGAGTAAGACTATGACGGTAAGAGTCCGTAGCGCGTCCGTGCGCATCGGTTCTCCTTTCGTGGTTGATATTCAGGGGGCGTTCCACGACCGGCGTCGTCGTGTCGAAGGTGGGATGTACCAAGGGAACGCAGAACGAGAAAGATCACTTTTCCTTATCATGTGGATTTTGAACGCTTTACGCGCGGGTTTGAAAAAATGACAATTAAAAGAAGTGCGGGCACGGGATGAAAATAACTGGTACTCGCTTCCAGTCAAAATCCCGTGCCCTGAGAGGTGCAAATGCAAAAGATGCTTAGCTCGACCTCGTGTCAGGACTCGAATCCAACAGAGATCATAAAAATTTAAGCAAATGCCGCGCCACAAACTGCGTAGATGTCAAAAATGACAAATCTGATTCATGTTAGAGCGAAATCAAGGTGATGTTGCCATTCCCTAATGGTGGTTGATGTACGATTTCAATACATGCGGATGTATGATTCTGTGTCACCCAGGTCATTTCAGATCCGAACACTGCCGCCCCGTCAATTGATAACTGTGTCGTCGCTAGAGCTTTCGGCTCTGACGACATTTTCAGAGCCGGAAACGTTAGCAACGGTGAATCGGGGCGTTGACACAACCCGCCCGCCATTACTTCTCGATCGTTTTGCCGACCTTAGGCGGAGACAGATAACGAATCGAGATGCCGCCCAAATAAACGACGTTCCCCAAAGAATCGCTCTTGAGTTCGCCTGCGGGCACCGGTACGACATCACCGATTAACAATCCGCTCACATGGCGTGAATTCACTTTGCTAATGGTGATATTATTCACCATCGCCAACTGATGGCGGAGCGGGAGATCGATCAAACTGACCGGTATCCCGTGCTCATACGCGTAACCGATCGCCTGCCATTCTGGTGAAAAAAGTGAGTATGGTGAATGGAAGATTTTTGCTGGATTCGCGCCAACGTAGTGGAGAACGGCGATCGGTAGCTCAACCTCGAAGTTGGTAAAGAGTTCAGGTCGCGGCGTCGCCTCCGGCGGGCCCTCGACCAAGAGAAGCTCCGGCGGCTCGGCCTTGAGCGCCGCAAGGAGCGATCGTGCCGATCCTGGTCCGTGGTGCCTGATACCGTAAAGCTTGACCTCGCCCAATGCTCCCCTTTGCAGATGCCCCGACTGAGGCTCACCCATCAGACCTCTTCCTCTCTTTCGCCGAGAGCCTGGTAGAGATCATCCCAACCTTCGCGGTGGCGAAGGACATTATCCAGATACTCACGCCAGGCAGGGAGATCAGCCTCAGGGTCACGAATGACCACGCCCCTCAACGCTGCAGCCAAATCGAGAGGCTCCAGGCGCCCGGTGCCAAAGTGGGCGGCCAGTGCCAGACCGTTTCCAATTACACCGATCGCCTCGGCTGGGCTCAGTGAGCCAGA
>RGDT01000229.1 GCA_009918525.1 Planctomycetia bacterium | reverse complement strand
AAACGGAATTTTAGCGGAGAGTTCAACTAGAGCGGCCGGCGTGAGGGCGAGGTGAACGGTAAGTCCCCTAGCGGCGGCCGTGCCGGTGATTTTGCTGGAGAATAGGAGATCGTCGCTCAACAAGAGTCCGGGCATGGAGGGAAAACCTCGTAGAGTTGGCTACCCTGAAGGCGCAGCCTCGTGGAACACGAGCCGGAGGGGAGCGGGGTGTGTTAACGTCCCGGAAAAATTGGGTCGTGCACGCACCTCACTCGCCATTTTCGATAGTCTAATAATACGGTTAATAGGCGAAACGGACAACTAGCGTCATCAATTTGGGCAACCCGCGGAGTGCGTCTCTTTATCCGCGAAGGAGGATTCGCAGGCGTTGGTCAGCCAAACGGGCGGAACCGGCCATACGTTGATAGGCGTGGGCCAAGCGTAATGACCGCGATTCGGCAGCGAGCCGCGCGGCGTCGCTTTCTAGTCGCGAGAGCGGTTCTAATACGGCGCACAGAGCAGGTCGGTCGTGGGCGGCGAGCGGAGTAGTCAGTTCGGGTAGATCAACGCAGAAGACACGTTCGACAAAGTCCGCGAGTCGCTCCGCGTTTTCCGGTGTTTGTTTTGCTTCGCTGAGGAAATCGCCAGCCAATTCGACCAGAGCCGTTACGCGTCGCGGTAAAGTGTCGGCCTTGGCCAAACGGAAATCTCGTTTCATTTGGTACGCCGCCAAGGACGAGTGCGAGATATCGTGTTCCAGATGGGGCCACGACCATAACCCCGCTGCGAACAGCAGCAGGGCGGCTGCCAGTGATGATGCCAGAGCAGCTTTGCGCCGTGCGCCTTCAACTCGTCTATGATGCGCCGAGGCGAATGGCCGTACAAGTGGGCGGGCAGGCTCCAACTCGCCGAAAAGTTCAGTAGGAATGCGGGGTACGGCGATGGTGCGGTTGGCGATACGACGCTCTAATCGCACCAAACGCCGTAGCCATATTTGGCAGGGGTGACAGTCAGCCAAGTGTGCAGACAATTCGGAACCGGGGCGGTCGGGATATTCGGATTGGAGCAGTCGTTCGCGAACCGTCGCGCAGGTCATGCTTCGTCTCCCTTTTCCAGCCAAGTCATCAATTTCTGTCGCGCTTTGAAGACCCGCCAGCGTGCGGTTTCTTCGGTTGTGTCAGTGATGGCGGCAATCTCGCGGAACGATAAATCCTCATGAATACGCAGCAAAAATGCCGCTCGCCATTCCGTGGGTAGTGACTCGATGGCCTTGTCGAGTTGGGCAGTCGTTTCGCGTCCAAGAGCGATCTCCTCCGGCCCTGGCGCGACTCCCTGGACATCATCGGGTAAGCCGGCCCGACGGTTTCGCGGACCCCTTCGCGAATTGAGCAGGGCATTGTGAGCGATACGAAACAACCAGGCCCGAAAATTCGTCCCTGTGCGGAACCGCGAAACATTCGCCCAAGCTTTGAGAAACGCATCCTGGGTCAAGTCTTCGGCTGTGTGCCGATCGTGTGTCACCTGATAAAGCCAGCGGTAAAGTCGGTTCCAATAGTTTTCGACGAGGTGAGTGAATGCCGAGCGGTCGCCAGCCTGAGATGCCACAATCCAACGGGTTTCGTCTTCAGGACAAACCGGCGTCCGGTCGTTCAACTCGACTCGCATGGCACGCCCTCTCTACAAGCGAAACACACAACCGTTCCGTTTGTTGGAGACTAAGTATTATTTATGGTCTTAGGGTCAACCGCACAAAGGGCTTCGGCTATGCTTCCCCAGGATTCAAAAGGTGTAAATCCTAATTTCTCGCGACTGAGGGCGTCGCTCAAGTCTGATCGAGCGAAACGCAATGGCTCGGCCACCAGTCGAGCCGCCGGAAGGTCCGAAAAGCCGTCTCCGGCATAAGCCACCGTCTGGCCGCGTTGTAGTCCTGCGCGGACGACAGCGGCTTTGTCGATACCGTGTGTAGGGGAAAAGTAGGGGGAACCGATAGGCAATTCCATGAGAAGTCCATTGCCAGGCACAAAGCGGCCAGGGCTGGCGTGTACTTCCAAAATAGCTCTCGTCGTGGACAGTATCCGGTCGATATACCAGCCGCATCCAGCGGACGCTACCACGACATCCCAGCCTGCCGCGTTTAATCTTTCTACCCATTTGGTCAAATGCGGCTCGGGTTCGGCCTTGTGGACGAGTTCAAGTAACTGGGCTTCATCGGCCCGAATCGAGCCGAAAATGCCTTGCAAAGCCTCGAAATGGGTGTAGCGATTGTTGAGATAGCCTCGCCAGAAGGTTTCCATACCGCCTGGGGCGAGGGTTTCGACGACGAGGCGAAAAAAGTCCTGACGTGTGATGGTCCCATCGAAGTCCGTCACGAACAATCCCGGGCGGTATGAGTGACCCATGCTTTACTCCCGATCTCAGGGAACACATCCCCCGCATGCTATGCTATCCCACCAGCGAGAAATGCTTTAGGAGTTGCTTGCGATTTCACCAACTTCACGATATTATAACATCTAATGTCTATGTTCAGCATTCATCATCGAGTCGTCTATGTCTGACCTTTCCAAACCGGCTACAGACAGTGGACGTTCGAGTTCGTCGAGCGATTCTTCCAGTCCGGCACCATTACCAACCATCGCGGATACGTCGCAATCGATGAGATCCTCTCTCGTAGGGCAGACTTTTGGCGATTTCGAGCTTACACATGAGCTTGGACGCGGCGGGATGGGAGTCGTCTTCAAGGCTTGGCAAAAAAGTCTCGAACGTCATGTGGCTCTTAAGATGCTTCTGCCCGAACATGCCACTAATCCGCAAATTCTGGCACGATTCTTGACCGAAGCTCGTGCGGCGGGCAGTTTGGCTCATCCCAACATCGTCTCCATCTATCAAGTGGGGCAGTGTGACTTCGGCCCTTATTTTGTCATGGAATACATCGACGGCAAATCGCTGCAAGACCTGCTTGGTCGAACTTTCCCTTTCGCTTGGTCTGTTGCTTTGATGATGGCTATTACCCAGGCTGTACAACACGCCCACTCGAAGGGGATTATCCACCGCGATCTAAAACCGGCAAACATCATGATCAACCAGTCGAAACGACCGGTTGTAATGGATTTCGGCATCGCGAAGTTGTTGGGCAAAGGCTCCGGACTGACGATTCAGGGTGTCGTAGTGGGGACGCCCTCCTTTATGCCGCCCGAGCAGGCAGGCGATGACCTCGACAAGATCGGGCCTCACTCCGATGTCTATTCCCTAGGGGCTATCCTCTACATCCTCTTAACCGGCCGTGCTCCGTTTGAAGAAGATACCGCGTTCAAGACCATTCTCAAGGTCGTCTCTTCCGAACCGGCTGTTCGAGTTCGCAAATTACGTCCCGACGTTCCGCCGGCGTTGGAACGAGTATGCCATCGATGCCTGCAAAAAGACCCCGCTCAACGCTATAGGGCAGCTCAGGATTTGTTCGACGACTTGCGTCGCGTTCGCGCTTTGCTGACGCAACCCGATCGCCGTTCGACCAATACGCCGAACTTACCGCTCGTTGCCTTGATCGCCTTTAATGGTAAAGCCTATCGCTTACCAGCTTCAACGACGGTGATCGGTCGTTCGTCCGAGTGCGATTTGACCATCAAGCAGCCCGAAATTTCCAAAAAGCACTGCCGGATTGTCATTGGGGCCGATCAAATCACGGTCGAAGATCTGGGAAGCAGCAACGGAACCTTGGTGAACGGCAAACCGATCGCGCGGTCCAACCTTCAAAATGGCGACAAGCTTGATCTCGGCGGTTGTGAATTTCAGGTCCGTGTGACTAGGCCTCGGCCAGCCTGAAGGAATTTCCGACAAGGACGTCCTCGTTGTCGGTCCATTTTCCTTTACCGAGCCGGAGGCGATCATGAGCGAAACCGCCGACGTACTGCACAAGCTTAGTTGCCCATTCTTCCAGTTCGCCGGCCCTCCAGATGGGGCTTATGATCGCCACCTCTTATTCGACAATGTCATTGCTCCTGGCCGGGCGCATTCTCGCCAGAAGTTTGAATCGCTCGCTCGGGCTGTTCGGGATTTGCTCACTCAACGCTGGCTTCGCACCCGTGCCACCCATAACCAAACCAACCCTAAACGCATCTATTATCTCTCGATGGAGTTCCTCGTCGGTCGTTCGCTTGTTAACAACATAACCAACCTAGCCGCCAACTCGATCGTTGCTGATGCTCTCGCCACCGAAAATCTCGACCTCATGCACTTGGCAGACAAAGAACCAGACGCCGGACTTGGTAACGGCGGCTTAGGCCGGCTCGCTGCTTGCTTTCTCGATTCTCTCGCCTCTCTCAATTATCCCGCCACTGGCTACGGTTTGCGTTATCAATACGGCATCTTCAAGCAAGACCTCAAGGACGGCTATCAGGTCGAGCGTCCCGATAACTGGCTCTTGCGGCCCGACCCCTGGGAAGTGCCTCGTCCCGAGGAAGTGCAAACGATTCGCCTCCATAGCCGATTCGGTCTCAAAGGTGGACACGCCCTTTTCCAGCCCGGTAAAACCATGGACCTCTACGGGGTTCCCTACGACCGGCCCGTCGTCGGCTACGGTGGTCGCACTGTCAACACGCTTCGCCTCTGGGGGGCTTCAACGCCCGACTACTTCGATTTCGGCGAGTTCAGTTCCGGCGATTTCTTTGCTGCCGTGTCCGACCGTGTCGTTGCGGAGACGCTGACTCGCGTTTTGTATCCCGACGATTCTACCGTCTCCGGTCGGTCGCTGCGATTTATCCAGGAATACTTTCTCGTCTCCTGCTCACTCCAGGATATTCTTGCCCGTTTCCGACGCAGCAACGACGACTGGCATACGCTGCCGGATAAGGTTGCTATCCAACTCAATGACACTCACCCCTCTCTAGCAGTGACCGAGTTGATGGCGTACCTGCTCGACCGAATCGGCTTGGGTTGGGATGAAGCCTGGGATCTCACAATCCGCACGCTGGCGTTTACCAATCACACCCTATTGCCCGAGGCTCTGGAGAAATGGCCGACCGAACTATTCGAGCGACTATTGCCCCGGCACCTGGAAATTATTTACGAGATCAATCGCCGTTTCTTAGACGATGTGGCCCAGCGGTATCCCAATGACCCCCAGCGGGTGCAGCGGATGAGCCTTATTGAAGAAACGCCGACGCGGAAAGTGCGGATGGCCCATCTGGCGATCGTCGGTACGCACAGTACCAATGGTGTAGCAGCGATACATAGCGACTTGCTGCGGACAACTACCCTAAAGGATTTCGCCCAGATGTATCCCGAGCGATTCAATAACAAGACCAATGGCGTCACACCGCGACGATGGTTGTTAATGGCGAATCCTTCGCTGTCAAACCTGCTTACGGAAGCTCTGGGACCAGGTTGGATCACCAATTTGGAAGAGTTGCAGGGGTTGAAACGACTCGCTGGCGACTCAGCATTTCACGAGCAATTTCGCAAGGCTAAACGCAAACAAAAACAACAATTCGCCCAGTGGTCGCGCACGGAACTTGGCGTCGTGCTGGACCCTGACACGATTTTCGATTGTCAGATTAAACGCATTCACGAGTATAAACGTCAACTATTGAATGTGTTACACGTCGTGATGCTGTATTACCGTCTGAAAAATGAACCGGGTTTCGATGTGCCGCCGCGAACGGTTCTTTTTGCCGGTAAAGCAGCACCGGCTTACAAACTCGCCAAGACGATCATCAAGCTAATCAACGCTGTGGCTTCAACAATCGATGCCGACCCAGCAATGAAAGGGCGGCTGCAGGTGGTATTTCTTCCCAACTACTCAGTGACGCTCGCGGAACGGCTGATTCCGGCCGCTGATGTGTCTGAGCAGATCAGCACCGCCGGATACGAGGCCAGCGGTACAAGCAACATGAAGTTCATGATGAACGGTGCATTGACCATCGGCACCCGCGACGGGGCCACTATTGAAATGGCCCAAGCAGCTGGTGAAGAGAATTTCTTTTTATTCGGTCTGCGTGTGGACGAGGTTAAGGCGTCCCGAGCCTGGTATAATCCATTCTGGCACTATCAGAACGAGCCACTAACCAGAGCAGTTCTCGATCTCATATTCGGCGATCACTTCAACTCTACGGAACCGGGTATTTTCGCAATGATTCGCGAGACTCTACTGGAAAAGGGCGACTTTTACATGCACTTGGCCGACCTATCGGCGTATGCACAAGCTCAACACTCGGTGGGTGAATTATTCCGGCGGCAGGAAGAATGGACGCGAAAAGCTATCATCAATGTTGCTTCGTCGGGTATTTTCAGCAGCGACCGAACGATCCGTCGCTACGCAGACGACATTTGGCAGGCGAAGCCGGTCGAAGTGGAGTAAGACGATAATCCACACTTGGTACGACCTCTAGAGTACCAACCCGAACCATGAGGCGATTGCGGAGCGGTGCACTTCTGAAAACCTACTCCTTTTGGAGTGGAAAGGCAGGATGGAATGAGCGTGGGGTTATTTTGGAGATTGGGAGATAAACAGAGCCGGAAGCGTGAGCGACGCCTTGCCAGCATTTGCCTTGATTCACGTTTCCGGCTCTGAAAGTA